>NZ_CALIAA010000241.1 GCF_938040765.1 uncultured Fretibacterium sp. | reverse complement strand
ATTATAATGACGCCCCCGGAAAATGGGGGCGATGGGTTCTGCGGTCATCGTTGTCCTGCGCCTCTGCGGGGAACCGCGTTTGCCGTTCGATGCCGCATGGACGGAGTTTCTCAGCCTTGCCGCGGCGCGGACAGGATCTCGACACGGTATTTTTTGAGCAGCCGGACCGGATGATAGGAGAGCTTCGCCTCCCTCAGCCCCGGATTGCCCATGTCCTCCTCGCGGTTCACCCAGGCGTAGTCCGAGCCTTGATTCTGCAGAAAAAGTTGATTCAGGGCCTGGTAGCTTCCGGCGTAATCTTCGAGGGCCTTCTCAAAGCGGATGTCCAAAGTCTTCGCGTCCAGTTCCTCGGCGATCGTGTAGCCGACGGTCGTTCCGTCGGCCCGTAGCAGGGCCCCCAGAAAGGGAAGATCGTCCCACCTCTCGAGGGCGCGCCGGATGGCCCGGTCCTCGTCCTCGAGGGAGAGCGAGGGGTCGGCCTCCCTGCGCCGCAGCCACTCCGCCTGAAAATCCAGGAGTTCGGGAAAATCCTCCGGGAGGAGCGGGACGTATTCCCAGTCGCAGGAGGACTGAAAGGAGCGGACATGGGCCCGTTTCTGGGCGAAGCGGCTTCCCTTCAGGGCGATCAGCTCGGGCACGGAATGAAGATATTCCCATTCGTCCCGATCCTCCGTAACCTGGACCCGGGCGGCGAGGGAATCGGAAAAGCGTTCGACGACGGCCTCCGGCACGTCCAGCAGAACGTCGCCGGGCGCGAAATGTTCCCGAAGGAGGGCGTCCCAGTCCGCGGCGTCCCAGTCCCCTACGGGCGAACAGAACCCGGGCTTGTTTCCGTGTGAGCGCAGCCAGCAGAGCGTATCGTCCCATGCCAGCTCCATGGGGTTCGTGTCCCCCCAGCCCCACAGAGAAAAAAAGGAGTATTCGGCATACTTGACGGAGGTGCGGCCGTATAATTCGCTGTAGGGTACCCGGTCCTCCCAGGTCAACGGTCTGAAAGAGAGCATGTATTCGGTTCCTCTCCGGCCCTTTCGGGCTGCTCCGCCCCGCCCTTGTCCGACGGGGAGACGAAAAATAAAAAGCGGCTCCATTGAGGGCCGCTTTCCGTAAGCAATCTCCGTTTTGCGGAAAAAAGGAGGCGTTACTTCGCCTTCTTCTTGCCCTTGACGGCCAGGACCTTCTCCTTCAGATCCTTGCCGGGACGGAATACGGGGACCTTCTTGGCGGGAATCTTGACGACCTTGGAAGGATCCTGAGGGTTGCGGCCCTCGCGCGCGGCGCGCTCCTTGACCTCAAAAACGCCGAAGCCGACGAACGTGCACTTCTCCCCTTTTGCCAGGGCTCCCTCGATCGAAGCGAAAACTTCCTCAACGATGGGGGTGACGTCCTTCTTCTTCACAAGCAATTTCTCGGCAATCTGGTCAATAAGCTCGGCTTTTGTCACAACTTACACCTCCATAATAAAGATTTTTCTGCATTCTATCAGCCTTTATGAAATATACAAGCCCTTTTGGGGCAAAAAAGAGCGATGTGGACGTCTCTTGAGGGGATTTTTCGTGTAAATGAACAATAGTGCCCAGTCCCATTAAGCCTCAAGAATCATGCGAGCTTCTGACTTCGGTCACGGCCACCCCCGACGCCATTCATCGTCCCCTCCTTTTCCTTTGGTTTTGGTGGGCCTTCTGCGTCCGC
>NZ_CALIAA010000240.1 GCF_938040765.1 uncultured Fretibacterium sp. | reverse complement strand
GACAGCAAAAACGGCGTTGAGCTTGCGTTGCCGGACCGCAGGCCATCGCCTGCGAGGCGCGAAGGGTGCCGGGACTTTCGAGCAGTTTCTGTCGATGGTTCGGCTGAACATCAGCGACGGCAGCGCCGTGGAAGAGCTGAAGTTTTTGAGGGGACAGCCCGATTGGGCCTCTCCCTTTTTTCCTTCCTGAGGACTCGGGCGCGGACAACTCCCTTGAAAAGGCGGATCAATCAGCGGATAATAATGTTGCAGCGCTTGGTAAGGGGGGATCGCGGGGGGACAGCGGATTGTGGGCAATGGACATCGACCCGGAGACGGGAAAAGACCCCGCTGTGGAAAGGGTAAAATCGAGTGTGGAGGCGCTGAGCGAGGCCGTATTGAAGCTGACAGTCCTGCTCCTCCCGTCGGCAGCCATCGGGTCAGCAAGACTACTGGGGGTGGTGTTTCGGGAGGGTATGTGTGTTGTCGCACCTTCTGTTCCCGACGCTGGTACCCCATCCGTAACGAGACCGCGGTGCAAAGGACGGAAAGCCCTGCGGTACTTCGACGAGAACGCCGCCCCTGCCGGGGCCTGAAGGCTCTATGCCAAGGGGGTTCTCAGACGGTGGCGCCCTGTACAACATTAACCCTACCCTCGACGTAACCGACGCGGGGAATTTTTTGCCCTTCGGAAGTCAATATCGTTCCATGCGGATAGGAAACTTGGTATGATGGTGTCGGCGCGGGATCCGAAGTTTTTCTGCGGGGTGTGCAGATGCAGGAGCGTGCGTCCATTCGGCTGTTGAAGGAGAGGTTCTTGATGCTGCGAGTGTTTCCCTTGTCATTGCTGCTGTTCTCGTTTTGTCTCGGTGGAGTTTCTTTTGCGTCGTCCTCGGTTCATGAAGTAAGGGGGGACTTCAAGGCCACGACGAACCAGGCGAAGCTCGTTAAGGCCTTGGCGAAAGCCCTGGATCCCGAGTCGATGACCGTCACGTTTGTGGATGGCCCCAAGGAAAACGGGGATATATCCGGGCTGTACCTCGACATCGTGGGCCCCTCCGCGGGAACCGACTATCGCTTGGACCGTTTTTCCCTCTCCGGGGCTCTGGTCCGCCTGACGCCGCCTTCGCAGTGGGACGCAGGGGACCTCAAGACCTTTCGTCCGTCGAAATGGGAGGGGCTGTTCAATGCGGAGCTGCTTCTGAAAGAGAGTACGGCGCGGGAAGCACTCGCCCTCTTCTCCCGAACCCAGGGGGACGAGCAATGGAGGAACTTGTCCCTGGACTTCAGGCCAGGAAAGATTCTGCTCGAAGGGACCTACCGGGTCAACGGCGGGATGCGGGCCGCCTTTAAAATTACGACGGGCCTCGAACTGCGAGGCGGCAGACAGATCTGGCTGGCGAACCCGGAGGTTCAGATCAACAACGACGAACAGACTCAGGCCATTCGGAGTAAGATACAGGAGATCAACCCTCCGGCGGATTTCGACAAGCTGGGAATTCCCCTCGTCCTCCGCACTATAAAGATCACGGATCGGGAGCTTCGCATCGCGACCGGAAAACATCCCCGTCCCTTGGACGGGGATACCTGGAAATACGTTCGGTGACCCGCAGGGGGTCCTCGAGGGAAAGGCGTGCTTCCCCCCGAGCGCCAGGGGACTGTTTCCATCCGGAAGAACGGGAGGCGCTCTGCGGCCGGCTGCTGTCGGACTGGTTTTCGGTCCACGCCCGCAGGCTGCCTTGGCGCGAGGATTACGATCCCTATAAGGTGCTGGTCTCGGAGTTCATGCTCCAGCAGACCCAGGTCGAGACGGTTCTGCCCTACTTCGAGAGGTGGATGGCGGCTTATCCGGATCTCGCGTCCCTGGCAGGCGCGAACGAATCGGAGGTTCTCAAGCTCTGGGAGGGACTCGGCTATTATTCCCGTTGCCGCAACCTGCTGAACGCGGCAAGGGCGATGGTGAAGGAGGGGCTCCATCTTCCTCCCTCCGATGTGGGACGGTTGCGCTCCTACCCGGGGATTGGGCCCTACACCGCCGGGGCTGTCGCGAGCGTGGCCTATAATCTTCCCGTCCCGGCGGTGGACGGAAATGCCGAGCGCGTGGTCGCACGCCTGTGCGACATCCCCCTTCCCGCGGGGAGCGGAGCGCTCAGGAGGCGCGTCTCGGAAGTCGTTGCCCGCATGCTCCCTGAGGGCCGCGCCAGGGATCTGAATCAGGGGCTGATGGACCTGGGGGCGACCGTCTGTATGCCCCATGCCGCGGACTGCCCGGTGTGCCCCATGGAGGCGCATTGCCTCTCGTTGAGGCAGGGCATCTCCATGGGCCGACCGCTTCCCAGGCCGCGTGCCGAGATTCGCAGGATCGATGCCTGGGGTCTGGTGGGATTCCGCGAAGGGGCCTGCCTGATGCGCCGCCGTCCCGATCGGGGGCTTTGGGCCTCCATGTGGGAGCTGCCCTGGTTTGAGCGGGATAGCGAGGACTTCGATTCCGATTTTCGGGAATGGGCACGGCCCTGGCGTTTTTCCTGCACCTCGCGCCGGGATGTCGGACAGGTCGACTTCTCCTTTACGACTCACCGGGTGAGGGCCTGGGTTGTGGCCGCCGAGGTCTCCGCTTCGCCTGAGCTGGCGGGGAATGAGGACGGCAGGTGGAGGTTCGTCCCGTTCGAGGAGCTTCCCAAACTGGTTCTGACGGCTCCGGCCCGTAAGTTTTGGACGGAGTTTACGAAATCGCAAAGAACGCTGTTTTGACCCACAGGCTCCCCTGGAGAATTGACAATTGGGCAACGA
>NZ_CALIAA010000239.1 GCF_938040765.1 uncultured Fretibacterium sp. | reverse complement strand
GCGGCGGCCCCGGCAAGCTTTTTCCTCAAAACAGGCAAGCTGGGGTACCACCGGGGTGCTTCATGGATTAAATCAGCGTTTCCCTATATCCCTAAACGGGCGGAGGTCCGCCCCAGCTTTGGAGGAATGGATATGATTGTCGCGAACGTGTCGGTATTGGAGGAACTGCGGGCCCTGAAGCGGGAACTGCAGGACAGCCTTTGACCTGCCTGCGCTGAGAGGACGGGCGAATGAGCTGGAGCGGGCGACCTCGGCCCCGGACTTCTGGTCTCGCGAGGGGAACCAGGACGTCCTGAAGGAGCTCTCGTCGGTCAACGGGCGTCTCTCGGAGTGGGAGAAGGTCGCGTCCGAGCTGGATGACCTGGAGGTCCTGGAGGAGATGTTGCGGGAGGGCGACGACGCCGAGCTCCAGGGGGAGTTCGAGCGGCGCGCGGAGGAGCTGCGCCGGGCGCTGGAGCGCCACAAGCTCCTGATCCTGCTGGACGAGGACTACGATACGTCCAACGCTATCCTGACGGTGCACGCCGGGTCCGGAGGGCTGGACTCCCAGGACTGGGCGGAGATGCTGCTCAGGATGTACCTGCGCTACGCGGAGCGCGAGGGATTGAAGGCCACGGTGCTGGAGGCCGCGTCCGACGAGGAGGCGGGGATCAAGAGCGCCACGGTGATGGTGGAGGGCGACCACGCCTACGGCTTTCTGAAGGCGGAGAAGGGAGTGCACCGCCTGGTGCGCATCTCGCCGTTCGACTCCGCGCATCGGCGGCACACCAGCTTCGCGTCGGTGGGGGTGTCGCCGGAGTTCCCCGACGATGTGGACGTGGAGGTGCGCCCCGAGGACCTGCGGGTGGATACCTTCCGGGCCAGCGGCGCGGGCGGGCAGTACGTCAACCGGACGGACTCCGCCGTCCGCATTACCCATATTCCGACGGGGATCGTGGTCAGCTGCCAGAACGAGCGGTCCCAGCACATGAACCGCCAAGTGGCGATGCACGTGCTGCGGAGCAAGCTCTACGAGCTGGCGCTGCAGGAGCGTCAGGACGAGCTGGCCTCCGTGGTCGGGGACAAGAAGGAGAGCACGTGGGGCAGCCAGATCCGTTCCTACGTGCTGCATCCCTACACCCTGGCCAAGGACCACCGCACCGGGGTCGAGAAGGGCAACGTCCAGGCCGTCCTGGACGGGGACCTGAACGATTTCATCATGGGCTACCTGCGCTGGCACGCGCGGGGCGAAAGGGACGCGTAGCCGTTCGGGGGCCGGCACGGCCGGCGATCCCCGTCGTTCGTTTATCTGAATTGGGATGGAGTTGTTGTCTCTTGAATGGTCTTTCGATACGGCGCCTTGCCGCCGTCCTGCTCTGCGCCTGTGCCTGCTCGTGGGCCTGGAGCCCGGCATTTGGGGAGGCCCCCCGGACCGCGCCCGTTGAAATCCCCAAGCCCCTCGTCCCCTTCGTCCCCGAGCAGCCGATCGTCTCCGCGGGAGCGTTGAGGGCCGGGATGAGGGGCTATCTGCTCACGGTCCTCAGGGGGACGCGCCCGGAGCGCCTGCCCCTGGAGGTCGTGGACGTCGTCCCCCAGAAAGGGGAGGTGAGCCGTTCCATCCTGGTCCGCCTCCTGCCGTCGGCGAACAATCGGGTGGGGGGCGTGGCCCAGGGAATGAGCGGGTCCCCGGTCTACATCGGGGGCAGGCTGGCCGGGGCCGTGGGGAGCGGATGGAGCTTCAGCGATCACAATCTGGCGCTGGTCACGCCCATCGAGGACATGTGCGCGGTCTTCTCCCGTCCCGACAGGCCCGCGCGTCCATTGGGCAGGGGGCCCTCGCCGCGCGGATCGGGCTCCGTCGCACCGCTCTCGGTGGCGGGGCTCGATGGGAGGTCCGCGGAGCGCCTGGCCCATGTCCTGGGCGTCGCCGTGGAGCCCACTCCAGCCGGCGCCTCGAAGGCCCTGGAGGTCGTGCCGGGCAGGCTCTCGCCCGGGGAGGCCGTGGCGGCCCTCCTGGTCTGGGGGGACGTCGAGGTCGGCGCAACGGGAACCGTCACGGCGACCGCCAGGGACGGGCGTTTTCTGGCCTTCGGGCATCCCTTCCTGGAGCGCGGGGCCGTGAACTTTCCTGCGGCCCGGGCCCGCATCCACGAGACGATTCCCAGCCAGGCCTTTCCGTTCAAGCTCGCGAGCCCCGTCTCGCTCGTCGGCACGGTGACTCAGGACCGGGCCGCGGGCATCGGCGGCAGGACGGATTTCTTCACCCCATCGGTCTCCGCCGCCCTGGCCTTCACGGACGCCGATCAGGGAGGGCTGCGGACGGTCCGGAACTTCCGCGTCGTCCCGGATGCCTTTTTGGGGGGACGCCTGCTGCAGGGAGTTTTCTCCGGCCTGATGGACGACATCTGGCGGCGCAGGGGGCAGGGCACCATGACCGTGAACCTGCGCATCGACGGCCGGGGGGTGGACAGGGGATGGGCCCGGAAAAACGTATTCTTCTCCGAGGACGACGTCTCCTCGGCGGCGCTCCGCGAGGCCGCGAGGATATGGGACCTCTTCCTGCTCCAGCCCTTCGCGGACGGGATGCCCATCGGGTTCCGTCTCGAGGTCGAGGCCACGGAGGAGCCCAGGGTCCTGTTCATCGAGGACGTGAACGTCTCCTCCGACGCGCAGCCCGGCGACACCCTGAACGTCGGGGTGACGCTGCGCCCCTGGCGCAAACGGCCCGTGCACAAGAGCTTCACCCTCACCGTGCCGAAGGAGGCGTCCGGGACGTGCGAGCTCCTGGTCCGCGGCGGCGGGATCAACTCCCTGCCCCAGCTGGCGCTGGAGGGAGGCTGGAAGTCCATCGACAGCCTGGACCGGATGCTGACGGAGGTCGGGGCCATGGACGCCAACAACGAGCTGGTCCTGGAGCTGCTCTGCGACCCCAACGTCATCAAGGCCGCCAAGGATGGCCCCCGCAGCGATGACCGCCGCGGTGGTTCCTCCGACCTGCTGCCCGAGGAACGGGAGTTCCTGAGCGAGACGAAGGCCCGAAGGATCCGGGAGGGGACCCTGAGGATATCGCGCTCGGACTACTTCGTCGACGGGATGATGAAGCGTCTGATTACGGTGAAGGGGGAGGACGAGGGGGAACAATGAGGGGCCGCGGGCTCTGCGTCACGCGCGGGCTCTTTATCACGATAGAGGGGCTTGACGGCTGCGGAAAGAGCACGCAGGCCGCCCGCCTGGCCGACTGGCTCGAGGCGCGGACGGGGCGCGGGGTGCTGCGCACGTTCGAGCCCGGGGGCTGGGGCGGCGGAGCGCTGCGCTCCCTGATCCTGGCCGGGGACGTCCCGGACGACCGCACGGAGCTGCTGCTCTTCCTGGCGGACCGCAGCGGGCACCTGGCCTCCGTCGTGCTGCCCGCGCTCTCCGAGGGGCGGATCGTCCTGTGCGAGCGCTACTCGGACTCCACCCTGGCCTATCAGGTCTGGGGCCGGGGCCTGTCCGAGGCGTTCGTCGCCTCGCTGATCGCGTCCTGCGGCTTTCTCGCGCCCGACCTGACGGTGCTGCTGGATATCGACGCCGGGACGGCGGAGCGCCGCCTGGGGGGCCGGGGCGGCGCCGACCGCATCGAGTCCGCAGGGAGCGCGTTCATGGCGCGCGTCGCCGAGGGGTACCGGGAGCTGGCCCGGCGCAGCCCGGAGCGGATCGTCGCCGTGGATGCCGCCGGCACGGAGGACGAGGTCGGGGCCCGGATCGAATCGGCCCTCCTGAACCCCTTGGAGGAACGGCTCCGTGCGGGTTAAGAGGAGCGGGGAGGGGACGAAGGGCAGGGTGGAGTACGGCGCCGGGGGCGGCGGACGCCATCCTGCGGTGCCGGGGACGGTCTCCGCCGGGCCGTCCTTCGCCCTGGCCATGGAGGAGACGGAGGTCCGCGCGCTCCTGGACCGACTCGACGCCGTTGCGGCCAGGCTCTCGGTCTTTCCGGCCGAGCGCCTGATCTCGGAGTACCGGTCGATCCTGACGGAACTGCTCCGGCGGGCCATGAAGGGCTTCAGCCTCAGGCGCGACCTCCGCTGGCGCAAGACCGACCGCACGATGTTCGTCACCCTGGAACGGGCCGAGTCCGCTATGGAGGAGCTCGAGGACGCCTTCCGCAGGGAGGGGGACCGGAGCCGGGCGATAGCTCTGCTGGAGGAGATCAAGGGATGCCTGGTGTCGCTTCTCCTGTGACGCCCGCCCCCTTCTCGGGGCTTCCGTCCTGGCGTGCCCTGGTGAGGGAGTTCGAGGCGGGGGACGTGCCGCACTGCCGGGCGGTCTCCGCGCCGGCCGCGTGGCATGGAGCGCTCCTGGAGGCCCTGGCCGGGCTTTATCTCTCCGGCAGGCCCGACGGAGGACCGGTCGGGGAGGGGCATCCGGACCTGCTCGTCGCGGGGGAGGCTGGGAAGGCCCCCAATATCGAGGTCTGCCGGTCGCTGATTCAGGACCTGGCCCTCAAGCCGGTTCTCGCCGTGCGGCGCCTTGGCGTCGTGATGGCGGCCGACCGGCTGCTCCTGCCCGCGGCGAACAGCCTGCTGAAGCTGGCCGAGGAGCCCCCATCCCACGCCTGCATCCTCTTTCTTCTGGAGGGGTGCGCCCTGCTGCCCACGCTGCGCAGCCGGGCCCGTTTCACGGTGCTGGCCGGACCGATGGAGGTCCTGGCCGCACCGCCGCCCCGGGGCGGGGTGGAGTGGCTGCGCTGGGTGGAGGGGGCGAAGGACGCGGCGGGGATCGCCGCGGACCTGGCGTCGTGGGCGGCCCACGCGTTCCGATCGGGGGACGTGGAGCGCGCCGCGCGGATCGACCGGCTCAGGGTGATTGCCGAGGCGGGGAAGCTCTCCGTCCCGGCGCTCTGCGATCTTTTGACTTTGGCACTCAGGGAGGAACTTCCTTTTGAGCATTTATTTGGCGACTTTCGGTAAGCTGCGTTACCTTGGCCTGGCCGAGGTTCCCGATGACGCCGCGTCGGAGACCCGATGGATCCTTATCCGAACGGTCAGGGGCCTGGAGATGGGGCTTCTGGGAGGCCCCCTCTCCCAGGAACAGGAGGCGAAGTACCGCGCGTCCTGCATCGAGGACGGCAGCGGGGAGCATACCCGCGGCCCGGAGCCCATGCTGCAGGAGGTCGAGTACGTAGGGAACGCGGATGCCGATCGGATCGAGGAGTATTACCGGTGCCGGGGCGACGAAGATTCGGTCCTGCTGCGCAGCCGGGAGATCCTGGTCTCCCACGGGCTCCAGATGAAGCTGGTGGACGTCGAGTTTCTTCTGGACCGCAAGAAGCTCTTCTTCTACTTCACCTCGGAGCAGCGCGTCGACTTCCGCGGCTACGTCCGCGACCTCGCCAGGGAGTTCCGGACCCGCATCGAGATGCGGCAGATCGGCGTCCGGGACGAGGCCCGCGTCGTGAGCGGCATCGGGCCCTGCGGCAGGCCCTGCTGCTGCAGCTATTGGCTGCACCGGTTCACACCCATCTGCATCCGCATGGTCAAGGAGCAGAACCTGGCCCTGAACCCGACGAAGATATCCGGCATCTGCGGGCGTCTGATGTGCTGCATGGCCTATGAGCACCCCCTCTACAGCGCGCTCTGGAAGTCCCTGCCCAGCCCGGGGGCCAAGATCAGAACGGAGAATGGGACCTACGTCCTCGACAGCGTGGACCTCGCCTCGGAGTCCGTCCGGGTGCGATTCCCCAACGGGCACCTCGTCCCGGTCTCCATCGCGGAGTTCCCGGATTTCAGGGAGGCAGTTCTGCAGGGGCAGGACTGGGGGGGCGAGGCCGCGGCTTTGGCTGCGGCCCCGCGGTTCGCTCCCGGAGCACAGAGGCGGGGGGCGGGGGCCAGGAAGGATACCGGAGCCGGGAGGACGGAGACCCGTCCGGCGGCTTCCCGTCCGATGGACCGCCGGGGCAAGCCGGAGAAGGTATCCCTGGACGAACATCTGGCGAGCATTGCGGGGCGGGAGCCCGGCCGTCCCGTGTCCGACCTGCCCGAGTCCGCGGAGCGGGAGGCCCCCGGGAACGGAGAGCAGAGCGCCGCGCCGAAGAAGCGGCGGCGGCGCAAGAGCGGAGGGGCCGCCCGTGGCGACGCTCCGGCCCAGGGCCCGTCGGCGTCCCCGGCGGTCGAGGGGGCGGAGGAGAAGGGGACCAGGCCCAATCGACCCCCTCGCCGCCGGCCGGAACGTCAGGACAGGCCGGGGACGGGGAACGAGCCGCCGGGCGGCGATGAGTCCCGCGGGGAGGAGTCGGGCCGCCCGAGGCGGCGGCGCCGGCCGGATCGGCGTCCCCGAGAGCGTCAGGATGGCGGCGGGGATACGGGGAAAGGGGAGGCATGAATGGCATTTTTCGCGAGCTTGAAGGACAGCCTCAGGGGGGTCAAGGAACGCTGGAGCGGGGGGATCGCCTCGCTCTTCTCGGGGGCCGCCTTCGACGATGCTTTCTGGGAGGAGCTCGAGGAGCGCCTGATCGCGGGGGACGTCGGCGCGGAGTTCTCGGAGGAGCTGACCTCTGCCCTCAGGCGGGAGGCGAAACAACGAGGGATCTCCTCACCGGAGGCCCTGAAGGACGTTTTCGTGTCGCTGATCTCCGAGGAGCTGCTCTCCGTCCCCGGGATGGGGCAGCCCTTCGAGCCGGGTGAGGGCGGCGTGCCCCTGGTCCTCCTGATGGTCGGCATCAACGGGAGCGGAAAGACGACCTCGGCGGGCAAGCTCGCCGCGCAGTTCCTGAAGCGGGGAAAGCGCGTCGTCATGGCGGCGGCGGACACCTTCCGGGCCGCGGCCATCGAGCAGCTTCAGGTCTGGGGCGAGCGCGCCGGGGTGCGGGTCGTCGCCCAGAGTCAGGGCAGCGATCCGGCGGCCGTGGCCTTCGACGCCTGGCAGGCCGCCCGGTCCTCGGATGCCGACGTCCTGATTGTGGACACGGCGGGGCGTCTGCACGCAAAACACAACCTCATGGAGGAGCTCCGCAAGATTCACCGCGTCCTCGAGCGGGAGGCGGGGAGCGAGCGGCTTCGGACCGTCCTCGTCCTGGACTCCGTGCTGGGCCAGAACTCCGTGGCGCAGGCCGAGACCTTCAACGCGATGCTGCCCCTCTCCGCCGTCATCCTGACCAAGTACGACAACACGGCCAAGGGCGGGGTGGTCCTCTCCATCGCCCGCAAGCTCAAGGTCCCGGTGCGCTACATCGGCCTGGGCGAGGGGACGGACGACCTCAGTCCCTTCGACCCCCGGGAGTTCGCCGCCGCACTGATGGAAGGCGGGACCCCCCGATGAACGACTCCCCGGAGGAGCTCCTGCTCTCCCTGTCGCCGGGTTCGACGCTCCTGGTGCTGCTGCGCACCCTCTACCGCCTGCTTCTCGACTACGGGGCCCTGTGGCCCGACGGCTCCGAACAGGCGTTCGTGTTCCACAAGGATCAGCTTGTCGCCCTGATCGAGCGAGGACAGTCCGAGGCGCTCGTCCGGGACCTGCCGCGCCTGGCCGACGAGGGGCTGATCCGCCCCGTCGGTCCCGGGGAGGAGGGCGAGGGGGCTCAAGCCCTCCTCGTCGAGCGCCGCGGGGCCCGAGTTCTTCCCCTTGCGGAGGCGGCCGCGCCGTGGGAGCCGAAGTTCCCCGAGTGGTGGGAGGCCCCGCTGCCCTTTGCCCTCTGCGCGAGGGGCCGGATGCGGATCAACCGAACCGCCGCCCTGATGTTCGGGACCGACCTGGAGCGCCTGAGCGTCGCGGATCTGCCCGAGAAGGACGAGTTCATCGTCGACCTCGAGGGGCGGGATCCTCCGTGCTTTCTCGCCTTCCGCCGGCTGGAGCCGGACATCTTCATCCTGGAGGACTGCACCGGGGACCTGATGGAGGCTCAGGACATCTCGTGGTGGGCCGGGCTCGGCCGGGCCTGGGTCGCCTCCATCGAGAAGGAGGGGCGGACATGGCACCGCGAGGAGGACGCCCTTCCCGAGGGGTTCGCGGGCCAGGCCTGGCCCTGCGAGTGGGAGGGGCGTTTCCTGGGCTGGCTCTGCGTGGAGGGGCCGGCGGCATCGGACGGAGGGGAGCCGGACGCTCCCCCGATTCCCCGCAAAAAGCCCCGTGCGCGCCGTTCGCCTCCCAAGCGGGAGGACGAGGTGCTGAAGGCCATCGGGCCGCAGACGATGGGGCTTTTGGCCCCGGGGCGGGTGCTCGACGAACCGGGGGAGGGAAGCAGCTCCTCGGGCGAAGGGCAGCCTGCGGCGCGGAGGGCCGGCGAGAGGACGCGGGGACGGACGCCGTGAGCGATCCGGTTCGGGGCGCGGGGCCCTTGGTGAAGCGCATCGCCGGGGTGCTCTACCCCGCCTCGGAGGCGGAGCGCTTCGCCTGGGTCCTGGACGAGGCGAAGCGCCTCTGGGGGGAGCCGGACCTCATCGGCGAGCCCATACCCTTTACGCTGACGGACTACTACCGGGACATCGCGCCGTGTCTGATGCGGCGCTTCATCTGTTTTCGGGGGCTTGCGGATGCCGGGGGGCTTGCGGACTGGAAACGCGCGGCCTGTGCCCTGGAGGCCCGGAGCCGGACCCCGCGCGCGGTCAACGTCGATCCCGGATACGTCGACGGCGCCCGACTCGTGCTGGCCTCCACGAAGGACCATGCGCACCGCATATGGCTTCGGGACGGCATCTACGCCGAGGTGACGCTGCGCTTCCGGTTCGGCGGCTGGCGGAGCTTCGATTACACGTTCCCCGACTTCCGGGGCGGGTGCTACGACGCGTTCCTGACGGAGACCCGCCGTCTCTGGCTGGCGGAGACGGCGCACCTCCGCCGGAGGCAGGGGGGAGCCCGAAGGAGCCCCGAATGAAGGCATCCGAATGAAGTTTCTAAGGAAACGCTGATTCAATCGGCACTTTCCTGTAAGTTTTTCCCGATTGGAGGGTTCCCAATGATCGAGCGCTACACGACGAAGGAGATGGCCCGGCTTTGGAGCGAGGAGAACCGCCTCTCCGTCATGCTGGACGTGGAGCTGGCCGTCTGCCGCGCCTGGTGCGGACTGGGCCGGATCCCGGAGGACGCCCTGCGGGATATCCTGGCTGGGGCCCGTTTCTCCGTGGAGCGGGTCCGGGAGATCGAGAGCGAGGTCCAGCACGACGTCGTCGCCTTCGTGAGCGCGGTGGCGGAGAACGTCGGAGAGAACGGGCGGTATTTGCACCTGGGCCTGACGAGCAGCGACGTGCTGGATACGGCGAGCTCCGTCATGCTTCGGGACTCCCTGGAGCTGACGGTTTCGGCGGCTCGGGAGCTGGACGCCTCGGTGCTGGACCTGGCGCGGCGGTACAAGCATCTGCCCTGCATCGGGCGCACGCACGGAATCCACGCGGAGCCGACGACCCTGGGCCTGAAGTTCCTGAATTGGCATTCCGAGCTGAAGCGCGACCTGGAGCGTCTGGAGCTGGCGAAACAGCACATCGCGGTCGGAAAGATATCGGGTGCGGTGGGGACCTACGCGCTCTGTCCCCCGGAGCTCGAGGTCCGGGTCTGCGCGCTTTTGGGCCTGACTCCCGCGGAGGTCTCCAACCAGATCCTCCAGCGGGACCGGCACGCCGAGGTGCTGAACGCGCTGGCCCTCCTGGGGTGCGCGATGGAGCGGATGGCGACCGAGGTCCGGCACCTCCAGCGCACGGAGGTCGGGGAGGCCTTCGAGCCCTTCGGCAGGGGACAGAAGGGCTCGAGTGCGATGCCCCACAAGCGGAACCCCATCAAGTGCGAGCGCATCTGCGGCATGGCGCGCCTGCTGCGGGGCTGCGCCCAGACGGGGATGGAGAACGTGGCCCTCTGGCACGAGCGGGACATCAGCCACTCCTCGACGGAGCGCGTCCTGTGGCCGGACGCCTTCAACCTCGTCCACTTCATGCTGCGCGACATGACGAACATCCTGCGGGGCCTGACCGTGGACGAGGCGCGGGTCCGCGGGAACATCGACCTCACGGGCGGCCTGGTCTACAGCCAGCGGGTCCTGACCTTCCTGCTCGACGAGCTGAACCTCTCGCGCGAGGCGGCCTATGCGGTCGTCCAGGAGAACGCGATGCGCACGGCCCGGGGCGAGGGGCGTTTCCCGGACCTGCTGCTGCGGGACGGGCGCATCCAGGGACTTGTGGAGCCGGAACGCCTCGAGGCCCTCTTCGAGAACGGGTTCTACCTGCGGCACGTGGACGCGATCTTCGACCGCTTCGCGAAGGACTGACGGAGCGCCCCCCTTGGACCGGCGCACGGCTGAGAGCAGGGTCGGTCAATTCCGCCTCTATCTGCTGGCGGAACGGGGCCGCAGCCCCCATACCGCGGAGAGCTACGTCTCGGACCTCCGCCAGTGGCTCCGGTTCTGCGACGGGGCGGGATGCCCGCCCTACCCGCCCTCCCTCGACGACGTCGCCGCCTTCCGCCGGGGCCTCGCGGCCGAGGGCAAGGCCCGCTCGACGCAGCAGCGCGCGGTCGCGGCGATCCGTTCCTGGATACGCTTCGTCGAGATGGAGGAGGGAAGCGAGGAGGAGCTGCCCCTGCCGGAGCTCCCCCGCAGGACCCGGAAGGAGCCCCGCATCCTGAACGAGGCGGAGATCGGACGTCTGCTGGACGCCTGCCGCGGCCCGCGGCCTCTGGACGTGCGGGACCTCGCCATCGTCGAGCTGGGGTATGGCTGTGGCCTGAGGGCCAGCGAGCTCTGCGGGCTGGAGGTCGCGGACCTGGACTTCGACTCCCGGCTGCTGCGGACCCTCGGCAAGGGGAGCAAGGCGCGGGTCGTTCCCTTTCTGGGGGCGGCGGCGCGGAGCGTCCGGCTCTACCTGGACTCCGCGCGTCACGACCTGAACCGACTCGGGGACGGGCACGTGTTCCTGTCCCGCCTGGGCCGTCCCCTGCGCCGCGAGGACCTCTGGCGCATCCTGAGGCGCCGGGGCGCGGCGGCGGGCATCGCACGGTCCCGCCTGTATCCGCACATCCTGCGGCACAGCTTCGCGACGCACCTGCTGGCCCGGGGGATGGACATGCGGACGCTCCAGGAGATGCTGGGGCACGCGTCGATCATGACGACGCAGGTCTACGCCCACTTCGACCGCGAGATGCGGACGGAGTACGACCGCTTTCACCCCAGGGCGTGAGGAGGGACTTTTTTGCTTTTTCTGTCGATTTTCCAGGCCCGAGGGCCTTTGATGGAGCCGGAAGGAGTGTTGTTTGAATGATGGACGATGAACTGTGCGGTTACGACCGCGCCATGAAGGCGCTCGATTGTCTGTGCCGTGCGGCCGGGGACTTCAAGCCCCGCGCGGCCGTGGTCCTGGGGTCCGGCCTGGGGGCCGTCGCCGACGAGGTAGAGGATGCCCGCATCCTGTCCGCGGCGGAGATCCCCGGATGGCCGCTCTCCACGGCGCCCGGCCACGCCGGACGCGTGGTGATGGGGATGCTCGAGGGGTGCCCGGTAATCCTGCTGCAGGGCCGCGTGCACTGTTACGAGGGCTATTCCATGCGGGAGGTTACCTTTCCCGTCCGGGTGCTCGGGATGATGGGTGTTCGGCAGTACGTGGCCACGAACGCCTCGGGCGGGGTCAACCCCGAGCTGGTGCCGGGCGATATCGCCGCGGTTCGGGACCACATCAACCTGATGGGGGCCAACCCCCTTGTCGGGCCCTCCGAGCCGCGGTGGAACGTGCGCTTTCCCGACATGACCCACGCCTACAGCCCGCGGCTCCTGGAGCTTCTGGATATGGCTGCGGCAGGGGCCGGCCTGACCCTGAAGCGGGGGGTTTACGCGGCCTTCATGGGCCCCTCCTACGAGACGCCGGCGGAGGTGCGCATGGCCCGTACCCTCGGGGCGGACCTCGTGGGCATGTCCACGGTGCCCGAGGTCGTCGTCGCGAACGCCATGGGGATGGAGACCGCCGTGCTCTCCTGCGTGGCGAACAGGGCCTCGGGGATGGGGGACGAGCACCTTACGGAGGAGGAAGTGCTTCGGGTGATGGCGGAGTCGTCGCGTTCCCTGGCGCTGCTGATCCGGGGGTTGCTGCGCGCCCTGGCCTCCGGCGGCCGCTAGTCCGTCCGGGTGCGCGGGGATGAAAAACCTCGAGAGGGGGTTCCCGGGTTCTTCGTGGGGCCTGGGAATCCTTTTCTGGCTTCTGCTCTGTTGCCCGGCCTGGGGCAGCGCGTTCGTGACCTTTCCGTCGAACTGGGATGTCGGGCAGGCATTCGCCCTGTCCCTCTCCTCGGCCGTGGAGTACCGGAACCCCTCGGTGACCTGGCTGGGCCGGACGGTCTCGCTGGATGTGGAACAGGGCGGGGAGGGCTATGTCTCCTACGGCCTGCTGGGCTCCTACGTCCGCGACATCAAGCCGGGCGAGTACCCGCTGGTCTTCGAGTTCATCCAGAACGGGCAGAGGATCAGGGTTACGGGCACGGTGCGCCTCGTGGCCCGGAAGTACCCCGAGGAGCACCTCAAGGTCAGCCCGAAGATGGTCTTTCCCTCCAAGGTCGATCAGCCTCGGATCAAGAGGGAGGCGGCGCTCGCCGCAGCGGCCAAGAGGACGATGACGGTAAAGCGGTTCTGGTCGACCCCGCCGCAGTACCCGATCCGCAGCGTCGTCACCAGCAGCTACGGGTTTCGGCGCGTCTACAACGGGACGCCGCGGAGCCCCCACGCCGGGACGGATTTTCGGGCCGCGGTGGGGACCCCGGTCGCGGCGCCGTTCTCCGGGACCGTCGTCCTGACGGGCGACCATTACTACGCCGGCAAGAGCATCTACGTGGACTCCGGGAACGGCGTGCTCAGCGTGTTCTTTCACCTGAGCGAGATCGGAGTGAAGAAGGGCGATCGGGTGAAGAAGGGCCAGATCGTGGGGAAAAGCGGCGCGACGGGGCGCATCACGGGCCCGCATCTGCACTACGGCCTGTGTCTGGCGGGGCAGTACGTCGATCCGTTCCCCCTGTTCAGTACGAACATCGCCGCGATGCTGAACGGGATGGAGCGCGAGGAGATCGATACGGACTGAGGCCGTGTGGATCCTCTTGGCGTTCGCCTCGGCGTTCTTCGCGGGGGTGACGTCCGTTCTGGCGAAGTGCGGCGTTCGGAGGACGGATTCCACCGTCGCGACGGCCATTCGTACCGTCGTCGTCCTGCTCTTCTCGCTGCTGATGGTTTTCGTCGCCGGTTCGCAGTCGCAGATCGGCCGGATCGGCGGAAGGACGCTGCTGTTCCTGGTGCTGTCGGGCCTCGCGACTGGCGCGTCCTGGCTGTGCTATTTTCGCGCCCTGCAACTCGGAACCGTCAACGAGGTCACCCCCGTCGACAAGTCGAGTACGATCGTGACCATCGTGATGGCGTCCCTGTTCCTGAACGAGGGGATTGGCCCCGTCAAGGCGGCGGGCATCGTGATGATGGGCGTGGGGACGTTTCTGATGATCGAGAGGAAGGACGTGAGTCCCGGACCGGACGGGGGGATGGGCTGGCTTCCCTGCGCCGTGGGCTCCGCCGTGTTCGCCGGCCTGACGGCCGTCCTGGGAAAGGTCGGCATCTCCGGTGTGGAGTCCAACCTGGGCACGGCGATACGCACGGCTGTCGTGCTGGCCGCCGCTTGGGGCATGGTGGGGATCACGGGGAAGTGGAGCATGGTCCGGGGGATCCCGAGAGGGGAGCTTGCCTTCATCTGTCTGTCGGGCCTGGCGACGGGCGGCTCCTGGCTCTGCTATTACAGGGCGCTGCAGGACGGTCCCGCCAGCGTCGTGGTCCCCATCGACAAGCTGAGCATCCTCGTCACGGTCGCCTTCTCCCGCCTGGTCCTCCATGAAAGGCTGTCCTCGAAAGCCGTCTGGGGCCTTGCGGCGGTCGTCGCGGGCACGCTGGTCCTGCTGCTCTGATATCCCCTCCGACCTTGGCCATTCGTACCCTTCAGCCCGTTCATCATCGGGGATCTTTTTCACAGTCCTTTGACGTAGGACTGCGTTTATTTTTTACCGCCCGGTATAATACTCGGAAGGCGAAAAAGTTCAGAAAAGATTCAGGTTTTCGCTATATGTTTTTAGAGGACCTCGTTGGCCTTGTCTGCGAAGAGGGAGATGAGGCGGATGGTCGAAGAGTGAAGCGTATAACGGGAGAGGCGGATTGGGGAAGGAACGACGTCCGAGGATTCTTTGATTTGCCTTATTTTTCGATGAGGAAGAGAGGATGAAAGACATGGAGAATGGGACAGTACACGAGAAACGGGATGGAACGATGAGGAGACTGTCTGTATCTTTGAAGGGGAAGAAAATTGCGGCGGCGGGTATTGCTGTGCTTTTGCTGGCCTCTGCCGTGATGCCGGCTGCCACGTTTGCCGGCGACGGTCGAGGCGAAAAGGCACGGATGGTGAAGATCACAGAGGATGAGGCCATCGCGATCGTCAGGAAACAGGCCAATCTGGGGCCCGACGCACAGATTCTTTCCGAGGGATTGGATTGGGAGGATGGGAGGCTGGTCTACGAGGTGGAGTATAAGGATGCCAATGGAAGGAAAATGGATGTGCTCGTGGACGCCCAGTCCGGGGCGATCGTCGAGTCCGAACTGGACGACGAGTAGTCAGCCGGAAGAAAGGGCCGAGTCTACCCAGCCGGGTTGCGAATATGATGATACTGCTCCCCGGAGGCGAGACAGCGGATTCGAGGAAGAAGCGAATATAATTTAGTGCCCCTCTGGTTGGGGACCACCATATACAGCGCGGCTGCATT
This sequence comes from uncultured Fretibacterium sp., assembly GCF_938040765.1. GTDB lineage: Bacteria > Synergistota > Synergistia > Synergistales > Aminobacteriaceae > CAJPSE01. The sequence goes on along the minus strand of NZ_CALIAA010000239.1, from coordinate 17,858 downwards.
ACCACAGAACGACCAAACAACATCATCTTCATTGACAAAAACTTCTACCTGTGAGATAAATTACTGCATTAAATTTTTGTTGCGAGCCGCTTTCCTCGTCGGCGGAGAGGCCGCCGCCCTCGGCGGGGCTCGGGGAGGGGTATCGTCTTTTTTTTCGTGCATAGGAGCCAAAATCAGCGGGCGAAGGTCTTGTCCACGCGGCAGGACAATAGTCCGTTTTTTGTTTTTCGGAGGAGAATACGCATAGGAGAGGATCGTTCATGAGGATTACCGAGCTGAGGCTGGGCACGCTGTCCATCCCCCTCAAAAAGCCTTTCAAGACCGCGCTCCGCAGCACCGACACCGTGACCACGAACATCGTGGCCCTGGTCTCGGACACGGGGGCCGTCGGCTACGGCGAGGCGCCTCCCACGGCGGCCATTACCGGCGATACCGACGGGTCCATCACCTGCACCCTGGCCACGCGCATCGCCCCAGCCCTGATCGGCCGTGACGTGAGCGAGCTGCAGGACGCCGTCTCGGCTGTCGCGCACTCCGCGGTGGGCAACACCTCGGCCAAGGCGGCCGCGGACATCGCCCTGCACGACCTTTGGGGCAAACTCTGCGGACAGCCCCTCTACCGCCTCTGGGGCGGGACGAAGCGAACCTTTACGACCGACTACACCATCAGCCTGAACGCGCCGGAGGAGATGGCGCGGGACGCTGCCGAGGCCGTGCGGGACGGCTACGACGCCTTGAAGATCAAGGTGGGCATCGACTTCCGCCTGGATATGGAGCGGATCGGGGCCGTGCGGCGTGCCGTGGGGCCCGAGATCCTGCTGCGGGTCGATGCCAATCAGGGATGGACGCCGAAGGAGGCGATACGCACCATCCGGTACATGGAGGACGAGGGGCTGGATATCGAGCTGGTGGAACAGCCGGTGGCCTCTCATGACATCGAGGGGCTGAAGCGGGTGACCGATGCGGTCGAGACGGCGATCCTGGCGGACGAGTCCGTCTACTCCCCCCGGGACGCCCTGCGTCTGATTTCGCTGCGTGCGGCGGATATGCTGAACATCAAGCTGATGAAGAGCGGCGGCCTTTCGGGGGCCCTCACGATCTGCGGGATGGCCGAGTCCGCCGGGATGGAGTGCATGATCGGCGCCATGATGGAGAGCAAGGTCTCCGTGACGGCTGCGGCGCACCTGGCCATGGCGCGCCGGGTCGTGACCAAGTACGACCTCGACCCGCCCATCCTCTGTGCGTCCGATCCCGTGAGGGGAGGGGTGATCTACGACGGCGCCGTCCTCGAATTGAACGATGCCCCGGGCCTGGGCATCGATTCGGTCGAGGGCGTGGCATGGGGAGAGAGCGTCAAGGGATAGGGGCCGATACAAAAGTGAAGTAGCGCATCGGGAACGGAGGGGAGCGCCTCCCGGGGCGTCCCACGACTTTATTTGGGAGGGAATTGTCTATGGAAACTGTGGCGTCGCCGTCCTTGTGGGGCTTGGTGCCCCTGTTGCTTTACATCGCGCTTTGCTTCAGCCGGTTCGGGCAGATCTTCGCCGTCCTCGTCGGGATCGTGTCCGCCGCGATCATCGGCGGGCACGGGATCATGGAGGTCGCGCAGGGCATCAGGGGCGGGCTGGGCTCCTTCCTCGGCTACATCGGGATGATCATCCTCCTGGGGGGCGGGTTGGGGCAGGTTCTGAAACGCACCGGGGTCGTCCATATCCTTGTGACGATGGTGACCAGCAGGATGAAGGTCGATTCCGAGCGCAAGGCCTTTGCCGTCGTGATGATCTGCTCGGTCGTCATCGTCAGCCTTCTGGGCACCATGGCGGGTGGGAACGCGATCCTGGCCCCCATTCTGATCCCGATCGCGGCCTCCGTGGGCGTGACCCCCAACGCGATGGCCGTGCTGCTGCACGGAGCCGGGGCCACGGGGTTGTTCCTCGGGCCCTTTACGCCTCCCATGGTGGCCCTGATGGAGTTCACGGGGCTCTCCTATCCTCAGGTCCTCCTGAACGCGGGGATCCCGGTATCGGTCATCATGTGGGTGACCACGTTCCTCTGGGCCGGTGTGGTGCAGAAAAGATACCGGGGCCGGAACGCCTATGAGGCGGCGGACGGCACGGAGGCCTCGGCGCATCCGGCGGAGCCGCGCGTGGCGTCGAGGGCCGCGGTCGTGTTCCTCGTTTCCATGGTGGTCCTGGTCGTGTACGGCATCCTCATCGAGGGCGGATCGACCTTCGTCCTGCCGATCATGGGGATCACCGCCTTCCTCACCGGCATCGCGGGAGGGCTCGGCGTGACCGAGATCATCGAGTCGGTCTGCGAGGGCGCGAAGAACCTGGTCTGGCTCTTCTTTTTCTTCGTGCTTCTCGATCCCTTCATCAATTTCATCTCCGCCGCCGGGGCCTTCGAGGCCATCTCTCAGATCCTCGCGCCCTACGTTCAGGAGAGCAGCCGCGCCGCTTTCGTCGCCATGACGACGCTGGTGGGCGTCTTCGGCGTCCCCGGGGCCGCCGTGGCCCAGGCCGAGGTGCTGAACAAGATGTTCCTGACCCTGGCGCAGTCGATGAACATCCCCATGACCGTCTGGGTCATCGTGCTGCTGGTGGGCTCGCAGATGACCTCCTTTGCCATTCCTGAGGGCGACATGCAGGGGCAGATGGGACTGGCGCGGTCGGACGACCTGAAATCGGTCCTCTGCAACGGCTGGCTGATCGTCCTCTTCACCACGCTCTATGCGCTGCTGCGGGGGTATCTGCTTTGAGCGCAGCGGGAAGCTGGACGGAGGAGCTGGAACGGTCCTGCCGGGACTTCCCGGGACGGGCCTCGGTCTTCGTCCTGGATACCGCGGGCGGGGAACGGTTCGAGTACGACGCGGACACGCGCCTCCACTCGGCCAGCCTCATCAAGCTCTTTATCCTGTGGCACCTGTTCGAGCGCGCCGATTCCGGGGACCTGGCGCTCTCCGAGGAGGCCGTGCTTTCCCCGGGGGCGGCGGTCGAGGGCGGGGTGCTGCACCGCGCCCTGCCGGGGGCGCGGCTCCGCCTGGACGACTTGGCGCTCCTCATGCTTGCGGTCAGCGACAATACGGCGGCGAACATCCTGATCGACCGCCTGGGGATCGACGCCGTCAACGCCTCGATTCGAAACCTGGGGTGCGCGCACACGGTCCTGGGGAGAAAGATGCTGGACTTCGAAGCGCGCCGGCGGGGGCTCGACAACTACACCTGCGCCCGCGAGACGGGGGAGCTGCTGGTGCGCATGGCGCAGCGCGGCGGCCGCATGCTGGACCTCCTGTCGGTCCAGAAGAACGTGAGCAAATTCGCGTCCGGCATCCCCTTCGACGATGCCGACGACCTGGAGGCCTTCCTGGCACACAAGACGGGGGAGCTTCCGGAACACGAGCACGATGCGGGGATCCTCTTCCACCGCACGGGGCGTCCCATCGTCGCCGTGGCGCTCACCGCCGGCCCGGCCGGCCGGGAGGCGGGCTGCCGCTTCTGCGGACGGGTCGGCAGCATCGTTTACGAACGTTTCGGGGCGGAACGCCTGGCGAGATGAAAAATCTGCGGAGGTGGACGGTATGATTGCGAGCGGTTTCATGTACATCGCGTCCTTGACGCTCTTTGCGGGGATCGTGGCCAGTCTGGAGATGAAGTACAAGGACACGGCCTTCTTCCGGTACATCCCCACGCCGGTCATCCTGTATGTCGGCTGCATGCTCTTCGCGACCTTCGACCTGTGGGCGGCCAACGACGAGGTCAAGATGGCCTACAAGACCGTGCGGGGACACATCATTCCGGCGATGATCTTCGTCATGCTGCTGCGCTGCGACATCCGGAAGATCCTGAGGCTGGGGCCGCGGATGCTCCTGGGGTTCTTCAGCGCGACCTTCACGATCATGGCGGGGTTTGCGGTGATGTTCTACTTCATGAAGGACGGCTTTGCGCCCGAGGCCTGGAAGACCTTCGGGGCCCTTGCCGGAAGCTGGATCGGCGGGACGGCCAACATGGTCGCCATCCAGGGGGCGCTGGGCATCGACGACTCGGCCATGGGCTACACGCTGCTGATCGACAACGTCAACTACTCCATCTGGGTGATACTGCTGCTGGCCACGGTCCCCCTGGCCCATGCGTTCAACCGCTGGACGAAGTCGGACACGCACCTGATCGACGAGCTCGGGACCCAGCTTGCGGCCGACCAGGAGAAGGTGCGGAGCAACATCGAGGCCGCGGATATCGCCCTGCTCTTCGGGCTCGGCTTCATGGCCTCGGCCCTTTCCTCGTCGGCGGCGGCTTCGGCGTCGCCCCGACTCATCGAGATGTTCGGAAAGAACGACTTTCTGTCCGCCAGCACCCTGTCGGTCGTGTTCGCCACGATCCTGGGCATCGTCTGCGCGGCGACGCCCCTGGGGAGGGTGCCGGGCAGCTCCCAGGTCTCCATGTCCATGCTGTACCTGATGATCTGCCTCATAGCCTCGCGCGCCAACTTCAAGGAGCTGACGGATGCCCCGTACTACCTGATGGCGGGGTTTTTCATCCTGGCGGTCCACGCCGTCCTGATGGCGATTCTGGCCAGGATCTTCCGGCTGGACCTCTTCACCTGCGCCACGGCGAGCCTGGCCAATATCGGCGCCGTGGCGTCCGCGCCGCTGGTTGCCGCGGCCTACAAGGAGACGCTCGTCCCCATCGGCGTCCTGATGGCCCTCATGGGCTACGTCTTCGGGACGTTCGGAGGGCTGGCCGTCGCCAAGATGCTCTCCATGATGGTCTGATGGGACCGCGGACGGGATATCGGCTTCAACTTCGCCTTTTGTTAAGGAGGGGGTTTGGAATGAACGGTATGGAAAGGGTTCTCGCCTGTGCGGCGGTGTTCCTTCTGGGCTTTGCGGTGCCGGCACGGGCCACGGGCTGCGGCGGCGACTCCAAGGGCCCGCAGTTCTCCGATCTGCGGGCCGTGGTGATCTCCGCCATGGCGCCGACCCTGTACGACGGGGAGCGGGACGACGAGGCGCTCTACGGCATGATCGCGGAGATCCTGAAGGACAAGGACGAAAAAGGGCTTTACGAGGTTCGGATGCAGTACGGCTACGAGACCCTGATCGAGGAGGGGCACCTCAGGATCGTCTCGAAGAGGGAGGCCGAGGCGTGGCGTGCGTCCGTGACGCATCAGGTGATCGCTCCCTTTGCGGATGTGCTTCCCGGAGCCGCAACCGAGGCCTATCCGCCGGTCATCACCCTGCCGCGCGGGGCGTACCTGAAGATCGGGGCCCCCGACGCCGAGGATCCCCGGTGGGTCGAGGCCGAGCTCTTTGGAGGAACGAAGGGTTGGATTCGCAGTGAGATGGTGCGTCCGGTCCGGAGGTGGGGGAGCTTGGATGAGACGCAGACCCGCGCGAACCTGATCGAGGACGCCCGGCTCTACCTCGGGACGAGCTACCGCTGGGGCGGCAAGACCCCTTACGGCGTGGACTGCTCCGGGTTCACCGCCATGGCGTACATGCTGAACGGACTGGACATCTACCGGAACTCCCAACCCGAGGTCGGGTATCCGATTGCGCTGATGCATCTGGCGGGGACGTCCGACGACCGTTACACGCCGGAGACCCTGGCCCGGGCGAAGCCGGGCGACCTGATCTTCTGGGGCGGGCACGTCGGACTCTATCTGGGGAACGGGAAATACGCCCATGCCAACGGCTCTTCCTACGATACCCGGATCAATTCCCTGCTGCCCGGCGATCCAGACTACCGCGAGGACCTCGCCAGGCCGTCGGCCGTCTACGCGTGGGGTACCGCCTATCCGGAGGAACCCAAGGCGATCGTGGTGAGGGATTTCTACGCGCTTCCCTTCGTCTCCGGGGACGTCACGGGCTATCGCTATTATGTTCGGGCGGACGGTTACACGCCCAATCGGGCTGTCCTCTATCCCGAGGGGAAGGACGGTCCGGCCGTCGAGATCGGCAGTACGCGCCGCATGCTCTACGATTCGCCGAAGTCGACCCATAGGAACGTGCCGACCTATTTCTACGGCGCCTCGGGAAGCTATCGCCCGGCCATCGTACTGGTGAACGACGCCGGCTGGCGTCCCGACGGAAAGACCATCAGCAGCGACCTCGTCGAGATGGCGCAGCCCATCGTGGTGCCGTAGGCGTCCGGCCCCCTCCGGCGAGTGTTGTATACTCTTCTCGAGAGGGGCCGGTTTCCTCGGCCCCTCTCCGTCTTACGGGACGGGGAACCCCACGGCGCGGATTCGAGGGCGCAGCTCCCCGAAAGGGGGGCGACGAAACCTGTTTTTGAGCGAGGTGAAGGATCATGGCGAAGGTTGCGCTGTTTCTGATCGACGGCTTCGAGGAGACGGAGGCCCTGGCGACCGTGGACATCCTGCGGCGCGGGGAGGTGGACGTGACGACGGTCTCCCTGACCGGCAGGGAGAGGGTGATGGGGAAGCATTCCGTCCCCGTCGTCGCGGACGCCCTTTTCGAGGATGCGAAGGACGGGCCGTTCGACATGCTGGTGGTGCCCGGCGGCACGATCGCCTACACCGAGCACGAGGGCCTGCTGGAGCTGGTAAGGCGGTATGATGCCGGACATAAGTTCCTGGCCGCCATCTGCGCGGCCCCGGCGGTGTTCGGCAAGGCGGGGATCCTGTCCGGCAAGCGTGCCGTCTGCTATCCGGGCATGGAGTCCTGGCTGGCGGGGGCTGTCGTCGGCAAGGAGATCGTGGAGACGGACGGCCACATCACGACGGCGAAGGGGCCCGCGACGACCCCGTTTTTCGCACTGCGCCTGCTGGAGCTCCTCAGGGGCAAAGAGGTTGCCGATGAGGTGTCCAAGGCGTTTCTTGTCCCCCTGATCCGCTGAGGATCTCGAATATCATGGCGAAAGGCTGAGGTGGAGAAAGATGACGAACGAGGAGTTTTCCCGTTGCATTCAGGAGGCGGGGGAAAAGGACTTTACGAACTTCCAGTCGGGGATCATCCTGCTGAGCAAGATGCGCCCGATCATGGTCAAGTACGGGCTGAAGACCAAGGAGGAGCAGGACGCCAAGATCCGCGAGGTGGCGGCCTCCGGTCAGATCGCCTCCCCCATGCAGTATTGCCCTGCCGCCGAGGCGGAGGCCAACCTGTATGTGGACGAGCGCGGGGGCAAGTTCGACGCCCTGATGCTGAAGGCCGGTCGCTAGGCGTCCCGAGCGGATGCGTTGGCTGCGGGGAACCTCTTCCGCCGCAGCCTCGGTGTTCGAGCCCGGGACCTTCTCCGTCCCGGGCTCGAACGTTTTGCGGCGAAGCGCGTCCCGTTCGGAGGCGCATCGGGCCGGTCCGGGTGTCGATTCCGGGAAATTGTGAGAGAATAGGCGCAGGACGGATGTAATGTAAAGTGCGATGAAAGGCTGTGAAGGTTCATGTTCACGATTACGGAGTTTCTGCACCAGGAGGTCAGGCCCGCGCTCGGATGTACCGAGCCCGGGGCCGTGGCGCTTGCCGTCGCCAAAGCCTGCGAGCAGCTTGAGGGGCGGGCGGACAAGCTGGATGTCGTCGTCAGCAACAGCATCTACAAGAACGGCATCGCCGTCGGAATCCCGGGCACCGATGGATTGAGGGGGAACGAAATTGCCGCGGCCCTCGCGGTCTTCTGCGGCAAAAGCCGCTACGGCCTGGAGGTCCTGAAGGACGCGACCCCGGAGGACCTGGCGCGGGCCCGCAGCTTCATCGAGGAGGGGCGCCTCGTCCTGAAGCCCAACGGGCGCCCCGGCGTCTACGTGGAGGTCACGGCCTCGCACGGGGAGGAGACGGGAACGGCGATTATCCGGGACTCCCACGCCAACATCACGGAGGTCCGCAGGAACGGGCGTCCCCTTTCTCAGGCCGAGGGGCCCGGCGCGTCGGCATCCGCGGCCGCCCCCGTGGGCCCCGTCGTCGCGCAGACCGACTTCGAATCGCTGACCGCTCTCGCCGACACGCTTTCCCCCTCCGATGTGGACTACATCTGGGAGGGGATCGAGATGAACGAACGCATCTCGCGGCACGGGTTCGAGAACGAGGTCGGATTGGGTTTGGGCCGCGCCGTGCGGGATGCCGCGGGGCCGTGCTACGCCCAGGACCTCGCGGCGAAGATCAAGGCCGTCTCCGCGGCCGCCTCGGACGCGCGCATGGCCGGGGTCTCGATGCCCGTCATGAGCAGCGCCGGGTCCGGCAACCACGGGATCACGGCCATCCTTCCCGTCTACGTCGTCGGGCAGCACTACGGAAAGTCCCGGGAGGAGATCGCGCGCGCCATCGCCTACAGCCACCTGGCCACCAGCTACATCAAGAGCCGGATGGGGCGTCTCAGCCCGGTCTGCGGCTGTGCCGTCGCCGCGGGGGCCGGAGCCGCCGCGGGCATCGTCAAGCTGCTGGGCGGGGACGGGCATCAGGCCAGGAAGGCGATGGAGCTGGTCCTGGGCAACATTGTGGGCATGGTCTGCGACGGGGCCAAGGAGTCCTGCGCCCTCAAGGTCGGTACCGGCGCCGCGGAGGCCTTCTATGCCGCGAAGATCGCGCTCTCCCACGGGGGCATGGAGGTCTCGCAGGGGGTGGTGGACGTCTCGGACTTTGCTGCCACGGTCGTCAACGCCGCCCGGCTCAACGTCGAGGGCATGAAGGACGTGGACGGGACCCTGATCGACATCATATCGTCCCGCTGACGGGAGCGAGCCTCGGCCCTGACGGCGCTTGCCGGCCGGAGCTCCCGTCATGCCCCGTACGTACGGGCCATCTCCCCGGTCCTGCGGCGCATTTCCTCCCTGACGTCGGGTGGGGCGAGGCACTCGCAGCCCGGGCCGAGGCTCAGCAGGAGCGCGTAGCCGAAATCGTCCGCGATGAACGGGAAGGATGCGAGCCAGCGGCCGTCCCCGCAGTCCCGGATGTCCTCGGGGCCGCAATAGTCCAGGAGCCTGTCCCGCAGAGCTTCCTGTACCCTCAGGGTGATGCGGGTCTCCCTGCGCGTCATGGCATCCGAGAAGCCGGAGTGGGACCGGGGGACCTCCCGGAACTCGAAGGCCGCTTCCAGAATCTGCAAACCTGCCATCCGGGCCAGCTTGAAGAGGCGGAAGTCCTCCCTTTCGAGGCAGAAGCCGTGAAGGTACCAGCGCCCCTCCTTCAGGACCAGCCGGTGCGGCTCGACCCTGCGTTCGCTCTCCAGCCCCTTTCGGTCGGAGTAGCGGAATGCCACGAGCCTCCCCTCGTCCATCGCGGTCCTGATTCGCTCCAGCAGCGGGCCTGTCCTGTCCCTTCCCATCCAGGGCGTCGGGTCGATCACGACTTGGCCCGACTTCAGCGCAACCTCCCGGGCCCGGTCCTCCGGGAGCAGGCTCATGATCTTTGCCCGCGCATACGTCCCCTCCGGTCCGCTCATGGCGGCTATGCTGCCGAGCCCCATCAGCAGGGCCGCTATGTCCCGATCCGTAAAGATCTTCCGCTCCACCGCGTACCCTTCCATCAGGCTGAATCCGCCCCCGTTCCCCGGGGACGAGACGATCGGAACTCCGGCCCGGTTGATCGTCTCGAGATCCCTGTAGATCGTCCGCAGCGAGACCTCGAACATCCCGGCAAGCGACTTCGCGCTCACCCTTCTGCGTTCGAGCAGCAGCATGACGATAGCGACCAGCCGGTCCATCTTCATGTCCGCACCCCCTCTCGGGCCCATTGTAATTGTTGACATACCTCTGTCAACGACGTGCCGTAGAATGGTTCCGATTTCAAATCGTTCGCAGGCTTCGTCGTCTTCGTTCGTCTGGCCTGCAAACGGTTTGAAATTGAAATCATCCCGCAGGCGGATGCCAAAACGAGGAGGAAAGAGATGGACAAAAACTGGAGGACGGAGTACGGGCGGATACTGAGCGCCGCGACCGAGATCGCCCTGGCGACCTCGGTGGGCGGGGTCCCCAACGTGAGGATCGTCAACTTCTGCCAGGACCCGAAGTGCCCGGGTGCGATCTATTTCTCCACGGATCGCTCCAACGACAAGGTGGCGGAATTTGCGTCCAACGACAGGATTGCGTTCACGACCATCCCCAGGGACGGCACGGCGCACGTCCGCACCCGCGACGCGACGGTCCGCAGGAGCGGGAGGTCGATCGGCGATATGAAGGCGCTGTTTCTGGAACAGGTTCCAGGGTTCGAGGAGGCGCTCGAGGCGATCGGCGACGCCCTGGACGTCTACGAGATCCGCATCCGCGAGGCCGTCGTCGTCACCGGGTTTGACGCCCCCGGCCGCGTGAAGTTCCCGGACTGAGCGCCGGGCGGACGCCGCGCCGGACGCGTCAGAATACGTCGTCGCTGGCGGAGAATAGGGGGATTTCCCCCAGCGCTCCGAACCCGGCGGCGAGGTAGAAGGGGACGCCCGAGGGCGTCGCCTGGAGCAGGACTTGCCGCTTCCCCCCGCGGCGGACGATCCTCAGGATCTCCGCCATCATGGCGGTCGCCACGCCGCGCCGCCGATACCGCGGCGGTACCGCAAAGTAATAGACGCCGGCAGCGGGCGAGGAGGGGGCCGAGGCCAGGAGAAAGGTCCCCGCGTCCTGCCCCTCGATGCGGGCCGTCACGAGCGTCAGGGTTCCGTCGGCCCGCATCCCGCGGACCAGGACGTGCAGGTTTCCGGGTGCGCCGGGCCCGGCGCCGAAGCCCTGCCACATGGTCTCGGCCCAGCGCTCGGCGCCCGCCTCGTCCAAAACCGGAACGAACGAGGCCTCCGGGACCCCGCCATCGGCGGGTGCGTCCGCGGGACCGACGCACCCGCGGCTCATGGCCAGAAGACGTCCCCTCTCCGGAAGCCCGAACCGCGGGAGGACCCCGCCGCCCTCGGGAAGGGGCCAGATGAAGGGGGCCGCACCCTCCCCGGTCGTCGCGCACTCCCCAAAGAAGCGAAGCGCCGCATGGACCGCCTCCTCGTCCGGGGCTGCGCCGCGGCGAAAAACCCAGTTCTCCGAGGCCGAGTCGGACCCCGTGAAGAGACAGAACCCGCCCCCCGGAAGGTCGACGGACCTGCAGCAGGACAATCCCCTGAGCCGCGTCAGAAAGAACTCCAGGTTGTCCAGGACGGCATCGAACCCCTGCCGCCCCGCCTCCGTTCTCTCCGCCTCTCTCCCCATCGGATTCTCCGGGGAGGGGGCGTTCGGCATCGGCTTTACGGGCACACGCATTCCCCCTCCTCGCACAGGGCGTCCATAAGGGCGGCCTCCTCCGCATCCTCTCCGTTCGGATGACGGTCCAGGACCCTGAGGTTCGCCCCTCCGCCCTCCCGGCGGAACAGGTCGCACAGCCCCCAGGCCAGCGCCAGGGACGCGATGCGCGCCTCACGCTCCGGGAGTTCCCCCGCCGCGTCCCCCTTCAGGATGAGCCCGAAGGACTTCCCCGCCCCCTTTTCCTCCCGAAGGATGCGGAGCGAGGTTTGTCCCCTCGACAGGAGGTCGTTGGCACGCCTCAGGACGGACTCGAAGGCGAGGTCCCGCGCATAGGCCCGCAGCGCGGCGTCCGGTTCCCCCCGGCCGGCGGCGTCCGCAGGGACGCGCCGACGCAGGGCGTCCCCGTATTCCCGATAGAGCCTCTCTCCCTCGTCGTCCGGACCCAGCTCCAGATAAAGGGTCCCGGCCCGCTCCATCAGATCGGCGAGCCCCTTGAGCGGCCTCCCGGCCGCGGACAGGGAACGGCTGCGGAGCTCCTCCTGCGCGAACCGGGCGTCGTCCTGAGAGGCGCCGATCTCGAAGCCGGTCCTCGACAGTTCCCTCATGCGCTCCTGAAGCGTCCTGCGCTTCTCCTCCGGCAGACACGCGGAGAGGTAATCGTCCTCGCTGCGGAACCCCTTGGCGAGCAGGCTCTTGCCGAAGGCGATCTCCTCCCGCTGAAGCAGCTCCCGCCTCGTCGCCTGCACCGTCTCCAGATCGTGCAGGCGGATCATGATCCCGTCCAGGCGGGCGCGGCTCTCGTTGCGGGCCTCCCGGCGCAGATCCAGCTGGCTGCGCAGCTCTCGGACGGACTCCTCCATGCGGCGCTCCTCGGTCTCCGGGTCCTTCGAGGCGAAGAGGACGATGCGCTGCTGCTGCAGGGCGTCCCTTTCCGTCTCGAGGTGTTTGACGAGATCCAGCTTGCCCACGGCCTCGGCCCTGAGCCCGTCCTTTTCCTTCTGAAGGGCCAGAAGGGAGGCCTGCTCCGTACAAAGGGCCCGCTCCAGCCTCTCCTTTTCCTCCGCCCTCCGCTCCCATGCGGCGGAGCGCGTGGTCAGAAGCTCCAGGAGCTGCCCGGGGTTGTCGTCCGGAAGGGTTTTGTAGCCGAAGAGGGAGACCTGGCCGATGAGCTCCCTGCGCACGCTGTTGAAGGACTCCTCGTGGCTCCGGATCTCCTTCTCCAGGCGCTCGGCCTCCCCCTGGCTCTGCTTGAGGCCGGAGAGCGCCTCCTGATGGTAGCGCGTCAGTTCCTCCTGACTGCCCCGGATGCGCTCCAGCGCGTCCTTGGCGGCCATCAGCTCCCGCTCGGCCTGTTCCGCGGCCGTCAGGACGTCGTAGGCCCTCTGCATCTGGTCCCTGGTCCTCTGGCGGACGCGCGCCAGCTCCTCGAGGGGCGAGACGCCGACGCCGAGCTTCAGTCCCAGCGAGGTGACCCCTTCGGTTATCGCGTCGTTCAGCAGGGCGAGTTCCCTTTGAAGCTCCTCCTCGTCCCGGGCGGCGGACAGGATTTTCTCCTCGAGCCCCGCAGCCTGGGTCTGGCGGGCCGCGGCCTCCTCCTTCAGCGCATCGAGCTCCTGCCTCGCGTCGAGAAGCTGCTGCCGCGCCGCGCCCGAGTCCGGAAAGAGCCCCCCCGCATAGGGGTGGGTCAGGGAGCCGCAGAGAGGACAGGGGGACCCGTCCTGAAGAAAGGTGCGCATGTCCTCGTCCAGCGCGTCCACGCGCCGCAGCATCTCCAGGCGCTTTTCAAGCGGGCGCAGGGCCGCCTGCGCCCTCTCGATCCGCGCGGCCCGCTCGGTCTCCTTGATGCCCAGCTCCCTGCGCTCGTTCTCCATCTTCAAACGGCGGTCCAGGAGCTGACGCACCTCCTCCTGAATCTCGCGCTCCCGGTTCAGGTTCGCCGCCAGCCGGTCCATCTCCTGAATGCGCCGTTCGCCCACGGTGCAGATCTCGCGCCATTCCTCCATGGGCTTCCCCTTCAGGCTCGCCCCGAAAAACGCCTGGGCCCTCTCGAAGTTCTTCTCGACGATTCCGAACCGATGCGTGATGTCCGAGAACATCGCCTGCCTGTCGTTCAGCGTGTTCTGGGCGTCCTGCCGTCTCCGCAGGGCGTTGTCGTAGCTCTCCCTCAGCGCCTGACGGTTCTCCTGCGAGCGAGAGAACAGGCCGAAGCACTTGCGTATGCCCTCGAGGGCAGGGGCGAGCTTCTCGTCGGCCGCGTTGATCTGAAGGTACTTGCGCGCCTCCCGGAGCGAGACCCCGGTCTTCTCCAGTGCGGCCTGCTCCTGTTCCGCCCGCACGGAGACGGCGCTCAGCCTCGTCTCCAGGGCCTGGAGCTGCGCGCGTGCCTCCTTGACGGCGTTCTGGCGTTCCTGGCTCTGCTGATCCAGCTCCCGGACCGTCCGCACCGTATCCGTCAGCCTTTTTTGCGCGACGATGCGGTCCCGGAGGGTCACCTCCGCCAGGCAGAACGCCTCCTCGGCGGTCTGCGCCTCATCGCGGCAGCGGTTCATGTCGGCGCTGAGGCTCAGCTGCTCCAGCCTGTCCCGTTCCTGTTCCTTGCGCATCAGGGAGAGCGTATGGTAGGCATCTCCAAGCTCCAGGGCCTGGCGGGCCTGGTCCAGCCGTCGCCGGTCCGGGGCGAAGAGCGCCATCTCCTTCTCCCACTCCGCCCTTCTCCGGTCCAGGTCCTGGAGGTCCCGCTCCGCTTGCGCGAGCCCCTCCCCCTCGGAGGGGGCCGAGACGCTCCGCGGCCGTTCCCTTCCTCTGTCGGCCAGTTCCCGCAGGACCGAGGACAGCTCACGCCTCAGGTCCTCCGTTTCCCCTGCCGCCGGGGTTGGGCTCCGGGCCTCGCCCCGGGCCGTCCGCTCCGCTTTTTCCGCCCTGAACTTTTCGTAGGCCAGGGACTCGGTGCGGGGGTAAAGACCGTCCCCGAACAGGACATCCAGCATCGGGGCTCGGGTCTCGGGCTCCGTCCTCAGGAGGGCGGAAAAGGCGTCCCGCCTCAGCAGGGCCGAACGCAGAAACGCCTCGAAGGAGAGCCCCGTGACCTCCTCGATCGGCTCGGACGCGTCCCGCTCCTTCGTCCCCTCCTCGATCCGGCGGAGGGTCCTCCGTGCGGGCACGACCCCCTCCCCGCCGCGGCTCAGGGTACAGGCAGCCCGGTATCGGACGGGGCGGCCTCCCTCATCCCCGGCCTCGAAGACGGCCTCGACCTCACATTCCTCTTTTTCTCCTTCCTCGCCGTCGAGCGGGGAGGGGGTCCCCACGGGGCGGGGGACGCCGCGCCCATACAGGGCGAGGCAGAGCGCTTCGAGCAGCGCCGCCCCGCTTCCGAACGCCCCGGAGGAAAGGACCCCGGAGCCGGAGAGGTCGAGGGTTCGTTCCTCCGGGGGGGTGCCGTCGCAGATCATTTTTATTTGAAGGATACGCATCATCAGGAACTTGAGCCCCTTCCCGGAAAAACAGCGATTGAATCGCTCGAGTCCATGGAGTCCCAAACGGAAGCGCTGATTGAAACAAAAACGCATGCCTTGCCAAGGAAAAGATGCAGAACATCTGCAGGCAAAAATCTCCCGCGCTTCTTCAGCCGGCCTCCTCCGCCGTTACGCCAACATTATAACGTAATGCCGCGCGCGGCCTTTCCCTCAGATCCCCGACAAGGCCCCCGGCAAAATTCCCGGCATGGCGCCCCTGGCCAGCCTGGGAAGCCCGAAGGCGCATTCCACGGCGGCGTCGGCCTCCTTCGCCAGGAGGACGTGGAGCGCGCCCAGGACGCGGAGGTACGCGTCGGTCCCCGCATCGTGGCGTATGCCGTCGCAGAACGCGTCGTTCGACACGATCAGCAGGTTGGCCGTGCGGTCCCGCAGCATCAGGGCCGTGCTGTGGATCTTCCCGGCGGTCCTCTCCGCTTCCTCGATGCCTCCGTCCTCGCCGAAGAGCTCGTTGGCCGTCCAGTTGCCCAGGCACTCCAGCAGGACCGTCGCGTCCCGCGGCAGCGAGGGAAGGACGCCCTCCAGGTCCCGGGGGCGCTCGAGCGTCGAGAAGCCGCGCCCCTGCCGCGCCGTTTGGTGGAGCTCGACGCGGCAGCGCATCTCGTTGTCGAGGACGCACGCCGTGGCCAGGTAGACGCGCGGTCCCGACGGGGAGAGCGCCATCGCGGCCCGCTCGGCCCACTCGCTCTTTCCGCTGCGTACCGCTCCCGAGACAAAGACGAACATTTTGTTGTCAGCGTTCCTCCTTATTTTGATCCCACTTTTTCCAGCAGATCTTAATATTGTTTTAAGTTTCACGTGTACAATGACGTTATCCGTTTTTTGGTATGGGGTCAAGGGGGCGCTGTCCCCTTGCGGGGTGCAGGGGCAGCGCCCCTGCGTAATGAGCAAGAAGAAGGAGGCGCGGATCATCGATATGATACGGTCTTTTCTGATCGCCTGCTCCTTTCTGACGGTACTGCCCGTGCCGAGGCCGGACTGGACGGAGCGGAACACGCGTTTTTTCAGCCTCGCGCTTCCCCTGGTGGGGTTTGTGCTCGCCGCGGCGTGGCTTGCGGCCTTCCTCCTTTTGTCGTGCTGGGACGTGACGCCCCTCCTGAGGGGCGTCCTCATGGGGCTTGTCGTCCTTGCCGTCACGGGGGGGCTCCACAGGGACGGACTCATGGATTCCTGCGACGCCATCTTCTCCCGCAGGGACCGGGAGACGCGCCTGAGAATCCTGTCGGACCCCCATTCCGGCGCGTTCGCCGTGACGGGCTGCGTCGCCGTCTCGCTCCTGCAGAGCGCCGTCTTCGCGGAACTCTTCGCCCGTCCGGTGGGCGTGACGCCGCTGGGCCTCCTGGCCGCGATCCCCGTCTGGTCGCGCCTGGGGCTTGGCCTGCTGCTGAACGCGCTTCCGTTCGCCAGGGACGACGGGCTGGCCCGTGCGCTGGGTGCGGCGAGGACGCCGCGCCACACCGCTGTCCTCATCCTCGGAGCCGGGGCGTTCGCCGCGGCTCTCGCGGGGCTCGAGGGCGTGCGCGCACTGGTCCTCCCCGCCGTCTGGCTCGCCGTCCTGCTGCTCTGGGGACGCTGCTGCACGAGGGGGTTCGGCGGTATTGCGGGGGATCTGCTGGGCGCGTTCGCGGAGCTCTCGGAGACGGCGATGCTCCTGGCCCTGGCCGCCCTGAGGTGACGGCGATGCACCTGATCCTCGGGGGGCGGTACATGGGCAAGCGGGCCTGTGCCGAATCGCTCTACGGGCCCTTCGCCGCCCTCTGCGACCTGAGCCGCGACGAGCCCGAGTCCATGACGGACGCGGCGGTCGTGATCAACCTTCAGGACGGCGTCCGTACCCTGCTGCTGCGCGGCTCCGACGTGCGGGCGTTTTTTGAGGCGCGCATGGAGCGCCTGAGGCGGTGCGTCCTGATCGGCGACGAGATCGGGGGCGGCATCGTCCCCATGGACCCGTTCGAGCGGCGCTGGCGGGACGAGACGGGGTTTCTGTACCAGTTCCTGGCGCGGGAGGCGGAGACCGTCGACCGGGTCTGGGCGGGGATCCCCGTTCGGATGAAGGGGTGATGGCATGGGGCGCAGGTACGTGTTCTTCGATATCGACGGCACCCTGGTAAGCTACGCGGGGGGAACCGGCCACATTCCCGACGCCACGCGCAGGGCCGTGGAGCTGCTGCGGCGGAACGGGCACGTCCCGGCCATCGCGACGGCCCGGGGAGCCTTTCTGGCCCGCGGGGTGGCCGAAGAGCTGGGCATCGGGCTCCTCGTCTGCTGCTGCGGCGCCCACATCCTGAACGGCACGGAGGTCCTGAGCGCGGTATGGCTCCCCGAAGGGGCGCTCCGCCGCCTGCGCGGGACGGTGTCGGAGGGGTTCGTCCGTTCCGCGGCGCTCGACGACCGCTGCGTCTACATGGACGACGAGGACGAGGCCGTCAGGGACTACCTCGACGGGCAGGCGGGATACCCCTGCATCCGGCCCGTGGCGGAGCTGCGCCGAGCGTTCCTGATGTACTCCTTCTCGCCCGATCCCTCCGCGTCCCCGCTCTTCCGGGAACCGATCGAGGGCGTCGTGCTCGACCGCACGCAGCATTTCATCGAGGCGCGTCCGGCCGGGACCTCGAAGTGGAGGGGCATCCTGGAGGCCGCGCGCCGTCTCGGGTTCGCTCCCGGCGACGTCGTCGCGTTCGGCGACGGGGCCAACGATGCGGAGATGCTGCGCGGCGCGTCCGTCGGGGTCGCGGTGGGGGGCGCCCCGGACGCGGTCAAGGCCGCGGCCGACCTCGTGACGGACGACATCGATGCGGGAGGGATCCTGAGGGCCTGCGCCGAGCTGGGACTGACCGACGGGGCGTAGGCCGGGGAAGCCGTGTTGGGACGCGTTGAGCCTCGGGTGTGGCACCATGGCGGTTCGAGACGAAGGACATCATGAGAATGCGGTTGATGTGCGGGGAATAACCGCGGCCGATGTCTCGACAAAGCTGTCGCGGCCTTTGGGGGAGACCGGAAGGACGCGAAGAAAAGCGATTCCGATAGCCGGGGGATTCGCATATCATGGAGGCGAGAGGCCGATGGAGACGTTTACGGAGGTCAAAAGCCTTGGGCCGTGCAGTGAGGAGGCCAAGGCGGCGCTGACCGACGAGGTGATGCTGTCGCTGTGGTACGGCGGCTTGAACAGGATTT
>NZ_CALIAA010000238.1 GCF_938040765.1 uncultured Fretibacterium sp. | reverse complement strand
CGGGCACGGCCTCCATCCCCCTCAGGGTAACGCCCAGCGTGGCGTTCATGAGGAAGCCTCCTCTCCGTGGATTGAAGATGTCCTTTTCAGCCTGAACGGTTCCGCCTGAGGCGTATCGATGGCGTCGATGATCCTCAGCTTGAGTTCCTCATCGTCGAATTCTTCGTTTACCGTGTTGACAACGATCTCGTACAGCAGGTCCTTGCCGATCGCCCCAGCCGCTACGTGCCGGCAGATATTCTCCATTTTGGCCATGAATCGTCCGGCACAATAGACGTACCCGTTCAACAGAAGCATGTGCGTCCACAGTGTGATGGCGATCCGCTTGTTGCCGTCCAGAAAGAAATGGCCCCGGCACAGAGAAAAAAACAGGTGCGTCAACTTCTCCTCGAAAGTCGGGTAATACGTGTCGTCCCGAATGAAGTCCAGGACGCTCCGGAACCGCGCTTCGCCGTCGCCGATAAATCCGCTGGCGCCCCCGCCGCTTACGGCGATGGTCTTGGCATAGACCGACAAGGCGTCCTGAGGCGTAGGGTACAGGATAACCATTTAGCCTCGATCCCTCAGGCGTTTCAGCACATCCTGCGCGTCCTCGATGCGCTCCGCCAATTCCTTGCTCTTTTCCCCAAGAAAGCGCTCGAAGTCCTCGACCGGCAGGGCGCGGATGTATTCGGAGATGTTCTCGTGCAAGGCGTCACGGAATGCCAGATCGCGGCTGGCCATCTTCATTCGGGCCTTTTCGATCAGGGGTTTCCAGAGCGGGAGGGCGGCCAGCTCGTCAAAAACAGAGTCCACCTCCCAAGGCTCCAGCTTTCTCCCCAATGCCTCGCTGCGCTTTTCCAGCTCGGAGGCCAGCCCGCTCTCGAAAGCCGTAATCAGATCGAGCACCTCGGAATAAAAAGTATGGCGGGTTCGATCCTTCTGGGCAAGCCTCAAGATTTTCCGATACTCCTGGTTTCTTTCCCTGAAGATGGCGAGGTAGATTTTGTTGGTGTAATTGGCGTACTTGAAGTTGCCCCCACTCACAAAATCCCTGAGCGCATCCGTAAATTGCCTGTGGTAATCCTCATCCTGATACAGCGAGAAGATGAAATCCTCATCCCTCTGGTTGATGTATTTCGTCGAGCCGCCGCACCGCAGATTGATGGTATCGATCACGATATCCAGGATCATCTGACGCATCAGGCGAGCACGACTGCCCTCCACCACCAGCATCGCGAGGTTCAGGAAGGCGCGGAAATCGAAGACGCCCAGCTGAGGGCTCCTGAGAATGTTCCCGACATCGATTTCGGGAACATCCGTTTGAGAAAGTATTTTTTTCAGTGATTGCAAGATCTCGCCCCGCAAAACCACATACCCGTTTCGGACAAGTTCCTCGTTGTGGCTTTCAAGATAGCGCTCCACCGTGCGAGGCGCTATCTCCAGGAAGGACGCGACCTGCTCCTTCAAAAAGACGTATCGGCCCTGAAAAAGAATCCCTCGGAATCCGACAGCCTTTTCTATCTCCCGCATCGCCATGGCGTTGTTCAACACATTGCTGCGATCGAGGTGGGAATCCGTTAGGTTTCGGCTCATCTTTGCGTTTTTGTCCCTTCTTCGATCCATGGACTCATGACGGGCAGTCCATCCCGCGCGTGACGTCCCGGACGTGCTCCAGGCGCCACTCCGGCTCCGCGGCGTCGCGGTCCGCCGTGCTTACCGTGAAGCCGATCAGGTCGATGCGCCAGGGGCCGGTCCAGCCAATCCGGTCCGCGTGGGCCCGGCCTGCATCCACCAGGCGGCGGAGCTTCCGGGGCCCGACGGAATCCAGGGACGACTGCACCTCCCCCAGCGTGCGGCAGCGCACCTCCACGATCACCAGCTCCGATCCGTCCATCGCGACGATGTCGAGCTCCCCGTAGGGGTTGACGAGGTTGCGCCCCAGGACCTTCCAGCCGGGGGATCTCCTGATATAGGCCTCGGCCCGGTCCTCGGCACGCCGCCCCAGCTCCAGGTGGCGCGTCATGCCGACTCCCCCCTGTCCAGTCGATAGACCCAGGCCAGAACGCGGGCCACGACCTCATAGAGCTCGGCCGGTATCTCCTCGCCCAGCTCCAGGGAGAGCAGCGCGGAGACCAGCGCGGCGTCCTCGACAATGGGGACCTCCGCCTCCAGGGCGCGCTCCACGATCTTCCGGGCGACGAGGCCCTCCCCCCTGGCGACGACGGTCGGGGCCTCCATCGCCTCGCGGTCGTATTGGAGGGCGACGGCCCTGTCCCGCTTCCGGCCGCTCATCAGACGGTCAGGTCCAGGCCCCGCCCGGACAGGAGACGGTTCCTGAGGCGCTCGACGACGCTCCGGGAGATGCCGATGAACCGGACGGGCAGCGCCGTGCCCTCCAGCTCCTCGCGGACGTCGCCGCGCCTCCGCTTCAGAAGCTCGCAGGTCTCGGCACGATCGGCATGGAGGTCGAGGTTGCAGCCCCGCCCGTCGCTCTCGACGGTCCCTCCGACAAAACCCAGCCTCGGCCCCTCGACGCCGAACCCGACCTGCCAGTACCTCCGGCCGTCCTCCTCGCAGACCCGCCCCACGAAGACGCGCGCCGTGAGGTCCGGGGCATCCTCCGGTCCCGGCCAGAATGGCGCGCCCAGCAGAAGGGGGTTGACCTCGTCCCTCGGGGCGTGCATCAGCAGGGAGTGCGCCCGAAGGAAGCGGGCGAGCTCCCCCTCTCCCTCCTTCAGGCCGCGCAGGACCTCTACGGGGTCCTCGCCATTTCGGGCCCGTTCCCTGAGCTCCTTGCGGATCCGCGCCCAAAGGGCCGTCGCCGCCCCGCCGCCGAGGGCCGCGTATTCCGTCAGGAGCCGGACGTTCTCCGCCGTCAGCGGGGCCCCGCGGGCCCAGAGCTCGATCAGGGAGGAGAGCTGGTCCGGAGCGCTCCCCACGCGCCTCCAGGCGTCCCGTACCGCGGCCAGCACCTCGTCCGAGAGCGGCAGGCCGCGCGCCAGAAGCGCCGTCGCCACCTCGCGGTCGGAGGCGGGGACCCGGGAGAGGAAGGAGAGCTCCTCCGGGGAGAGCCGCAGGACGGGGACGCCGTCGGTCCCCGAGGCGTCCCAGACGGCGCGGAAGCGCTCCCCCGCGATGAGGGTCAGCGTCGCCCGAGCCAGAAGGGTCTGGGCCGGGCGACCGTCCTGCGCATCGATGCGGACGGAGTAGGTGCCGTCCGCATTGCGTCCGAGCACCTGTCCCTCCACCACCGTCCCCGTGCGAGGGGAGGCGAGCGGCGATGGGGAAACAGGCCTCCCCGGGGAGGCGGGGGCCGTTCCGATCCCTCCGGTCCCGGTCTGGTTGGGACCTATCTGCACGTTGAGGTTGGAGATCGGGGGCATGGCTATCTCTCCTTATCTTCTCCTCGCCTGCATTCCTCCCGGCGTATGTTCCGGCAGAAGGATTCGCGGTGCACGGGCGAGAGCCCGTGCCGGGCCACCGCCTCGCGGTGCATGGCGGTCGGATAGCCCTTGTGCCGGGCGAAGCCGTAGTCCGGCCACAGACGGTCGAGGGCGGTCATGGCCCTGTCCCGAAGCACCTTGGCGACGACCGAGGCCGCCGAGACGGCCGGGACGATGTCGTCCGCGGCCACGAGCGGCCACTGAGGGAAGGGCAGGTCCGGGATCTCCAGGATGCCGTCGACCACCACGCACTCCGGCTCCCGCGCCAGCAGGGGCCGCAGGCGGAGGACGCTCCGCCCCATGGCCCAGAGCGACGCCCGGGAGATGTTGTCGCGGTCGATGCGCGCCGCGCCGGCGGCCTGGGCGCGCCACGCGACGCCGAGCTCGGCCATCGCGTCCCAGAGACGCTCCCTTCCCCGCGCCGTCAGCTTCTTGGAGTCCCGCAGCCCCAGGGATAGCAGGGCCTCCTCCTGAACGGGGGTCAGGGAGACCGCGGCGGCGACGACGGGCCCCGCCAGAGGCCCCCGCCCCGCCTCGTCCGTCCCGACGATGGCGCCGGGCCCCGAGGACCGAAGCACGCTCAACCGCTTCAGGGCCTCGTCCCGGGAGACCCGGGGACGGGCGGCCCGCCCCTCGGCCCCGCGCTCTAGGCCGCCCCGTCTCCCCACAGCGGGTCCCCCGGAAGCTCCAGGGTGGCCGGCCCCAGCTTTCCGGACGAGAAGGCGTCCATCAGGCGGCGGCCCGCCAATTCCCTGTCGACCTCCCCCCCCGAGACGAGGCAGCCCAGGCGGCGACCCAGCCGCTCCAGCGTCAGCTCACCGGGCTCGTCCCGCTCCTCGATCTCCCATTTCTTCAGGAGCGCCCCGAAGAGCCCGCGCGCCCTGAGGAAACGGATGAAGGAGAGCGCCGAGGTCTCGAAGCCGCCCAGCACCTCCGCCTTCGCGCAGCCCAGCCAGGAGAGCACGCTGTGGACGCCCGGCTCCGCGTGAGGGTCCAGGATCCCGGGCGAGTCCACGATCAACAGGTCCCCGCTGCGATACCAGCTGACCTCCCGGGTCAGTCCGGGGATCCCCCCGACGCGGGCCTGCGCCTTGCCCACCAGGGCGTTCAGCAGCATCGACTTGCCGACGTTGGGGATGCCCATGACGGCCAGCCTGAGCTCCCGGTGAGCCGGCTTCCGGGCCGAGAGGGCCTTGCGGAGGGCCGTCGGCCGCTCCCTGCGGAGGTCGAGCGCCCATACCTCCCGCCCCCCGAGCTCCAGCTCCCGGATCCAGACCCGGGTCCGCTCCGGGTCCGCCAGGTCCTTTTTGGCGAGAACGAGCATCACGGGCTTGGCACGGGCGAAGGAGGCGACGAGAGGGGCGGAAGTAGAAAAAGGCGCGCGAGCATCGCGCACCTCTACGATAAGATCCAGCTTTTCGAGGAGCTCGGCCAGCTTGCGCCCCCCGCGGGCCATGTGCCCGGGATACCAGACGGTCCGTCCCACTTCAGCGCGGAAACCCGATGCGGGTCAGGGGCCAGTAGCGGAAGAAGACCGGGCCGTGGATGTCGGACGCCGGAATGAAGCCCCAGAAGCGGCCGTCCTGAGAGTTGGGCCGGTTGTCGCCCATGGCGAAATAGCTGTCCTTCGGTACCGTGAAGGGAACCTCGGGGAAGACCCGGTTGGGTCGAAGGGTGTATTGGTCCCGGTTCTGGACGTAGGGTTCGTCGATGGGCTCGCCGTTGACGTAGACCGTCCCGCTGCGGATATCCACGGTGTCCCCCGGAACGGCGATGATGCGCTTGACGAAATCCCGGTCCCGGTCCTCAGGATACCGGAAGACGTAGATCGTCCCCCGCGAGGGCTCGAAAAACCAGTTCCAGAACTTCGCTACCAAGACCCGATCCCCCACCTCCAGGGTGGGGATCATCGAACCGCTGGGGATCCAGAAGGCCTGCACGATAAAGGTGCGGATGATCATCGCCAGGGCAAACGCCCAGACGATGGTCTCAAGTGTCTCTCTCCACCATGGTTTTACGACTTCAGAAGCCAAATGACATGTCCTCCGTTCCCTCTCTCGACATTCTTCGATTACTATAACGCGAATGCCCTCCGCAATCAAGAGAGGAAACGTTCCGCCGCCGGGACAAACCCTAGAAAAAACGTGTATAATAAGAAAACCTGCGTAATCCATGCAATTGTAAACGAACCTGTCCGTTTTTTCATCTTTTTCAATTTTATTTAGGGGGGAATCGTCCATGTCGTTCCATCACAGCCGTTCCAAACGCCCCGGCGCCCTGCAGCTGAGGAGCAAGATGCTTCTCAGCATCCTGTCCGTCGTCGTCGTCATCTTTTCCGCCGTCATCCTCTATGTGGCCGTGTCCTCGTCGAACAACGTGACCCAGGACGCCGAGGCGCTCACCCTGACCTCGGCCAAGGCGGCCGCGCTCTCCGTCATGGGTACGATCACGACCAACATCAACATCCTGACGACGATCGCGGAAGCCATCCCCCGCCTCGACAGCAGCCTGGGCAGCTCGCGGAACACCGTCCTGACCCTGCTGGAGTCGGGCACACTCCAGCGTCCGGAGATCGCCTCCATGTGGCTGGCTTTCGAACCCGATGCCTTCGACGGCCGGGACAGCGATTTTGCGGGCGAAGATTGGTACGGCAAGACGGGGCAGTTCACCGCCTCCTTCGTGGAGAGGAACGGAAAGGCCGTCCGCACCAACGACGTGACGCCCGAGAAAATTTACGTCCCCGGCGACGGGGACTTCTACACGGTCCCGCTCCGGACGGGCGAGGCCACCATCGGGGACCCGGAGTACCTCACTTACGAGGACGGGACGAAGGCCCTGGTCTCCACCATCTCCGTGCCCATCGAGATCGAGGGGAAAACGGCCGGCGTCGTGGGCATCGACCTGGACTACTCCCAGATTCAGGAGAGCCTGAAGTCCATCAGGATCATCAGCGACCGCACGGTCATCATGCTGGTCGACGACGACGGCTTCATCATCTATTCCACGACCCCCGAGTACGTCGGCAGGCAGCTGGGCGACCTCATCCACGGTCAGGAGAACGCCGACGAGACCCTTCGGAGCATCAAGGAGGGCAGGAACTATTTCCGCTACGGGCACTCCGCGTCCCTGAACGGGCAGGTTCTGAAGACCTACACCCCGGTGCACCTTCCTCCCGCGAAGCAGACCCTCTCCATCAGCGCCCTGGTGCCGGTCGACGACATGCTGGCCGACGCCCACTCGATGACCCGCAACACGATCCTGGCCGCCGTCGTGGGGCTGATTTTGATCTCCGGGACCGTCTACTGGCTCACCGGGCGCATCCTGCGTCCCATCAACGCCTTCGGGGGGCTTCTGAAGCGGGCCGCCACGCTCGACTTCTCGACCGACCAGTCCAAGGTCTGGCTGTACGACTACAAGGACGAGATCGGCGACATGACCCACAGCTATTCCCAGCTGAAGCACAGCATCGTGGACATGCTGCGCAAGCTGAACGCTCAGGCATACAGCTTCACCGAGTCCGCCCAGAACCTGGCGGCCATCTCGGAGGAGGCCGTGGCCTCCATGGAGGAGGTCAAGGCCTCCGTCGACGAGGTGGCGCGCCTCTCCGAGGAGAACTCGGAGTCGCTGGCGCGCACGAACTCGGCGGTCGACGAGGTCTCCCATGCCGCCACCTCGACGGCGAACTCCGCCGAGGAGGGCGCGGGCATAGCCGCCCGCACCGCGGACCTGACGCAGTCCGCCTCCATGGAGGTGGACGAGGCGGTGGAGAAGATCCGCCAGGCCGGGGAACGCTCCCGCGTGGGCGGCGAGTCCATCCGCAAGGTCAACGGGTCGGTCGAGTCCATCGCCGGCTTCGTATCCACGATAACGGGCATAGCCGACCAGACGAACCTGCTGGCGCTGAACGCGGCCATCGAGGCCGCCCGGGCCGGAGAGGCGGGACGGGGCTTCGCGGTCGTCGCCGAGGAGGTCCGCAAGCTCGCCGAGGAATCGGGCAACGCGGCCCAGGAGATCCAGAAGCTCATCGCGGGGCTGCAGAGCGACTCGGACAAGGCGGGCTCGGTCGTCCGCGACCTGGAGGCCCTGCTTGACGAGACGGTGAAGAAGTCCGGCGAGGCCCAGGAGAGCCTGAAGAAGGGATTGGACGAGGTCAACGCCCTGAGCGGCCACATGCAGACCATCGCCGCCGCGGCCGAGGAGCAGGCGGCGTCGAGCAGCGAGATGGCCGAGGCCATCGGACGGGTGACCTCCGCGACGTCAGAGGTGGGGCAGACGCTCGAGAACATCAAGCGGGCGACGGCGGACACCGCTGCGGCCAGCGAGAACGTCGCCGGGGAGGCCCAGAGCATGAGCGAGGGCGTCGCGCATCTGGAGCAGCTGCTCGATCAGTTCCAGTACGACGGCAAGGGGCAGGAGACCGGGAACAGGGCGCCGCTTCCGGCCCCAAGCCTAAAGAACAGGAAGTGAGGATCGGCAGCTCCTCCGCTGCCCCGATCGACGCTTCGAACACGATGAGCCCCTGATACGAGAGGGTCGGCCCCCGCGGGGACCGACCCTCTCGTCCTACTTTACCTTCTTTACCTTCCCCCGAGCCGATCGGGGCTCCCAGTACCCCCGTTATCCTCTCCGACGAGGAGCGCATGCCACGTTCTATCAGCGAAATGCAGGCACCCTAGGGCCCCAGGCCCCGGCGGGTCAGAGCCGCGTGTAGACCGCGCCCCGGGGCGTCAGGCGGCTGCGCATCAGCGAGATGTCGGAGCAGCGCCACGCGACGGACGGCACGCGCTCCAGCTCCCTCATCAGGGCCGGAGGCAGGGGCGAACCGTCCGACCGCGCCAGGGTCAGGTGCGGGCTGAAGGGCCGGTCGTTGCGCGGAATGCCGACCTCGAACAGGGCGTCGTCCACCCGCCCCGCAAGGGCCGTCAGCTCCGACGCGCCCCGGTCCCCGCCCAGCCAGAGCGTGCGCGGACGGGCCAGGTCCGGAAACGCGCCGGCACGGTGCAACTCGATGTCGAAGGGGTGAACCGCCACGGCCGCCACGGCCGAGCGAACCCGCTCGACCGCCGCCGGGGACAGCTCCCCCAGAAAGCGCAGCGTGATGTGGAGCTGCGCCCGGGTCACCCAGCGGCAGCGCGCCAGCGGCCTCAGCCGATCCAGCAGCCGTTCCGCCTCCCGGGCCGCCGCCTCGGAGAGCAGCACGGCCACGAAGGTCCGGACCGTCTCCCCGGACTCAGGCACGGTTCAGTTCCTCCAGAACCGGAATCACGCGGTCCAGGGAGTCCACGCGCCTGTAGAGAAGACGCTCCACCTCCGGGGTCGGCGGCAGCAGGTCGGGGACCATGACGGGGAGCATCCCGGCGGCATGGGCCGCCTTGATCCCGTTGTAGGAGTCCTCCAGGACCATGCAGTCCGAGGGCGCTGCGCCGAGCTCCGAGGCGGCCTTCAGGAAGATGTCCGGCTCGGGCTTGCTCCGCGCCACACGATCTCCGGTCACGACCGCGTCGAACGGATGGTCCAGGTCGGCGTGCGCCATGTAGAAATCGACGAAGCGGCGCTCGCTGGAGGTGGCGATGGCGGTCTTCAGCCCGTTCGACCTCAGCCAGGAGAGCAGTTCCCTGAGCCCCGGCTTCTCGGGCATCCCATTTTGCTCGATGTGCGCGAACGACCACGCCACCCGGTCCGCCCGCACGGCGTCGAAGTCGAACCCGGGTCCGAAGTGCTCGGTCATCAGGCGGCGCGTCACGGCGAGGTTGGCCCCGATGTGGCCGTATATGACCTCCTCTGTCATCTCGTACCCGTGCCGCCTGCCCGCCTCGACCCAGCCCCGCATGTTCAGGGACTCCGTGTCGAACATCAGGCCGTCCATATCAAAGATAACCGCAGAGACCAATCGCCTCAGCCCGCCTTTCCGCTTGAAGGTACGAAAGAAGGGGCCCGGAAGGTCCGGGCCCTCTCCCCCAAGCCTATGCATTAGTATGGGGGCTTCGCCCCCATCCCCCACGCCGCTATCCTGAGGCCGATCGGCCCGCA
>NZ_CALIAA010000237.1 GCF_938040765.1 uncultured Fretibacterium sp. | reverse complement strand
TAAGAAGTGTTGTCCAGCTTTCGCTTGGAACTCAGCCTAGAGGAGCTTCTCTGTTTAGAAATTCGGGGGCTCAATGGACGACATTCGGGAGCCTGAAGGAAGCGCCGACTCGGTCGGCGCTTCCTTCAGGCTCCGAATACGCTGTGCGCTACCTGATGGCGTAGAGGTTCCCGTCCGCGCTGGCCAGGTAAAGCACGCCCCCCGCGAAGGCGGGCGAGCTGTTGATGCCGGCCCCGGCCGAGAAGGTGAAGCGCTCCGTGCCCGAAGCGGCGTCGAGGACGAAGAGCGTCCCCTGTCCGCCGCCGGCGAAGACGAGCCCCTCGGCGAAGACGGGCTGGGCCGCCATGTTGCCCCCCTGGGTGTCGAAGGTCCACAGCACCGAGCCGCTCCTGGAGTCGAGCGCGGCGACCTTTCCGTTCGCCGTCCCCACGAAGACCTTGCCGCCGCCGATGAAGGGGGCCGTCGTGATGGGGTCGCCGACGTCCGACTTCCACTGCGGGACCACGCCCTTGATCCGGACGCTCTGGACGGAGCCGTCCCAGCTGGAGAAGTAGACGTTGGCGCCGTCGGTAGCCGGGGTGTTGATCGCGCCGCCCGCGCCGCCGCCCCACAGGCGCTTGCCGTTCGCGGGGCTGATGGCGCTGAAGACGCCCCTCTGCTCGCCCAGCAGGACGAGCCCGGAGGCGAAGGCTGGGGCGCTGCGCAGCTCCAGCTCGGAGTTATAGGTCCAAAGGGCCCTGCCGTTGACCGCCGAGATGGCGTAGAGCTTGCCGTCCCCCTTCACGAAGAACACCTTGCCGTCCCCGACCGCCGCGCCGTCGACCACCGTCTCGGCGGCATAGCTCTCCTCCGGGGGAACGTACTGCCAGGCGACGTCGCCGTTCTTCAGGGACAGGCACGTTATCGTCCCGTCCGCCTGGGCGAAGATCACCTTGTTGCCCGCGACCGTCGGACGGCCGACGATCGAATTCGTCCCGTTATAGATCCAGGCGGCCTGCCCTGAGGCGCTGTGGACGGCGTACAGATTGCCCACGCTGTCCCCCGCGAGCACAAGGCCGCCCGCCACCGCCACGGAGCTGGTCAGCGGCGCCTCGGCCCTGAAGGTCCAGGCGAGCCTGCCGCTCCAGGCCCAGGCCGCGTCCCCGAAGAACGGGGCCGCACATGCAAGAAGCGAAAGCAGCATTACAGAAAGAACGCGTCTCATCATCGATAACCTCCCATATATTGATCGATCGTAACGGCGGCGCTTCGGGCCCGGGAAATCCGGACCGGGCAGCGTCGTTGCTTCAATATTATAAGCAGTTTCAAGGGGGCGGGCCATGTTATAGTTACTGAAAATATTCCGCCGCGACACGGGAGAACGGGGTCTTTTCATGGTTGTGAATCTGGAGGGTGTACGAGGCTGGTTCGAGTCGTACGCGCGGGGCTTCGATCTGACGGAGCCCATGTTGGAGATGAAATACGTCCACAGCCGCGACGTGATGCGAGTGGGGGAGGCGCTGGTCCGGGACCTGGGCTGGGGCGCCGCGCAGGCGGAGACCGGAGTCGCCGCCTGCCTGCTGCACGACACGGGGCGGTTCAGCCAATACCGGGACTTCCGCACCTATCAGGACGGAAAGTCCATCGACCACGGCGACCGGGGGTATGCGGTCCTGGCCGCGGAGCTTCCCCGGGAGCTCGCGGACGACGGGGCGCGGGAGGCCATCCTGGAGTCCGTCCGGCTGCACAACAAACGGGAGCTGCCGGAGGAGCTCGGCGAAGGGGTCCTGCCGTTCTGCCGCCTGGTGAGGGATGCCGACAAGCTGGACGTGTTCCGGCTGGTTCAGCGCTGCATGAGGGAGGGGCGGGAGGCGGAGCTGCTGCCCAGCCACAGGCTGGGCCTGCCGCTCTCGGAGACCCTGCTCGACGAGGTGGAGCGCACCGGCAGGGGCTCGTACGCGAACGCCGCGTCCATGCTGGACTACCTGCTGATCCAGATGACCTGGACGCTCGACCTCAACTACGCGCCCTCTCGGGCCATCCTGAGGAGAAGCGGCATCCTGGACGACATCCGCGGACGCTTTCCCCGCGGCGACGCGCGCGTGCAGAGGGTCCTGGAGCGGCTGGCCGGGGCCGCGGACTCCTGAGGCGGCGGGGTCGCGATATAATGGACGAAGGGCTTGGGAGGGGCGTTTTCCCCTCCGGGGGCCCGCCTCGATGAAGTTCACGAAAATTTCGAGAAAAGGGGAGCGGCCTCATGGAGCATATCTTCGCCACCTGGCGCATGGCCTACATCGCGGCCCCGAAGCACGAGGGCTGCATCTTCTGCGACTTCCCCGCGGAGCGCCGCGACGCGGAGCGCTACATCCTGCACCGCGGGGAGTCCTGCTTCGTCATCCTGAACCTCTATCCCTACAATCCCGGCCACATGATGGTGGTGCCCTACCGGCACACCAACGTCTACGAGTCCCTGACGGAGGCGGAGGCCGCGGACATGCACCGGCTCACGGCGCACGCGGTGGCGCTGCTCAAGCGCAAGATGGGGCCGGACGGCTTCAATATCGGCATCAATCTGGGGCATCCGGCCGGGGCCGGGGTGGAGGGGCACCTGCACCGTCACATCGTGCCGCGCTGGAACGGGGACAACAACTTCATGCCCGTCCTGGCGGACACCCGCGTGGTCCCCGAGTCCCTGGAGGCCACCTACCGCGAGCTCGCCGCCGACTGGGACTCGGTCTGAGCCGGGGCGTGGTCCTAGGAGATGGGTGAAGCCGGGCGGGGGCCGGACGCTTACTTTGAGCCGTCGGGCCCTGTCGGAGTCGACGGGAGGATCGAGGAGCGGATCAGGCGGTCGCGCTTCATCGCCTGTCTGGCGCCCTGCCGGGACGAGGCGGGGTGCCGCGGCTTTCTGAACGATATACACGCGGCTCACCGGGACGCGACGCACAACTGCTGGGCCTACCTCCTGGGGCCGCATCCCACGACGGAATACTGCTCCGACGACGGGGAGCCCTCGGGGACGGCCGGCCGGCCGATCCTCGGCGCGGTCCGAAGGAGCGGCATGGTCAACGTCATGGTGGTGGTGACGCGCTATTTCGGGGGCGTCAAGCTGGGGGTGCGCGGCCTGATCGAGGCCTACAGCCTGGCCGCAGAGCGGGTCCTGGCCGCGGCGGAGCGCGTGGAGCGGAGGGTGGCCCGGCCCGTCGAGGTTCAGCTTCCCTATGCCTCCATCGGCGCAGTGACGCGCCTTCTGGAGGAACACGATGCCGGGGATGCCCCGGAGTGGACCTACGGAACGGACGCCTGCGTGCGGGCCTCCGTCCCCCTGTCCCGCTCGGAGGCGCTGTTCGCGGCGCTGGAGGAGCTTAGGGCACGGGGCACGCTCGATGCCTGGTCCGCCTGACCCTTTCGAATCTCACCCCTTTATTACACTGTCGCACGATGAATTTGCTGTACAATAAAGACAGCTGGACCGCGGCCCTCTCGATGGGGCGCAGGTCCCGGCCATCTTGAACCGAAGGGGTGATCTGTTGTGAGCGGCAGAAGAGGCATGTCCCTGCTCTGGAAGATCGGCATCGGGTTCGTCCTGGGCATCGTGTTCGGCTTTGCGGTCGGCCCGTCGGTTGCGGGGACTCCGGTTTTGAAGGACTTCGTGATGCCGGCGCTGGACGTGGTCGGCAGGATATTCCTCACGCTTCTGAAGATGCTCATCGTCCCTCTGGTGTTCGCCTCCCTGGTCGCGGGCTCCGCGTCCGTCGGGGACCCGAGGAAGCTGGGGCGGATAGGGGCCAAGACGCTGGTGCTCTACCTCCTCACGACGGCGGTGGCGATCGTGATCGGGCTGGCGCTGGGCAACCTCATTCGGCCCGGCGTGGGGATGAACATCGAGGGCGTGACGGCCGCGGCCAAGGAGGCCAAGCCCCTGGCGGACGTCATCCTGGACATCTTCCCGTCCAATCCCCTGGACGCGATGGTCAAGGCCAACATGCTTCAGATCATCGTGTTCGCCCTGTTCTTCGGGGTCGCCTGCATCTTCGCCGGGGAGAGGGGGCGTCGCGTCGCGGGCTTCTTCGAGTCGGTGGCCGAGGTCATGTACGCCATGACCCACATGGTTATGGGCCTGGCCCCCTACGGCGTCTTCGCCCTGATCGCGACGACGGCGGCCAAGTACGGGCTGGCGATCCTGGCCCCGTTCGCCAAGGTGATCGGAGCGGTGTACCTGGGGTGCGCCCTCCACGCCGCGGTGGTGTACTCGGGGATGATCTCCGCGTTCTGCAGGCGTTCGCCCCTGTGGTATTTCAAGGGGATCCGGGAGGCCGCCATCACCGCGTTCGTTACGCGCTCCAGCTCGGGAACCCTGCCTGTGACCATCGCGAACGTGCGCGACAACCTGGGCGTCTCCGAGGGGGTCAGCTCCTTCGTACTGCCGCTCGGCGCCACGATCAACATGGACGGCACGGCGCTCTATCAGGGGGTCTGCGCGCTCTTCGTGGCACAGGCCTTCGGCATTCCCCTGGACCTGCAGGCGCAGGTGGGGATCGTCGTGACGGCGACGCTGGGCTCCATCGGGACGGCGGGCGTTCCCGGCGGAGGGCTGATCATGCTGACCCTGGTGCTGACCAGCGTGGGGCTGCCCATCGAGGGCATCGGCCTGGTGGCGGGGATCGACGCCATTCTGGATGCGGCGCGCACCTCTTTGAACGTCACGGGCGATACGGCCGTCTGCGCCGTGGTCGCGGCCAGCGAGGGCGAGAACCTGGCGGGCTGACGCGGAGCGCCCGTTGCGGCGGCCACATCTATTACGGCGATAACGCGAACGGCCCGGGGGAGTCCCGGGCCGTTTTTTTATCCCCTCTGCGGAGCCCTTCGGGCTCGGGGATCGGTCTGACCGGGAAGCCCGCACCCAAGTGCCGCGGCGGAGCGCGGGCGTGCTCAAACGTAACGGAGCGGGGGCGAGAGGACGCTCGAGCCCTACGCAAAACCCACCATCAGCCAATCACGAAAATGGACGATATGGTTAATTAAGGTCAGTAGTATCATATTGGTCAGAAACAAGGAGGCCTCCTCAGGGGGCCGAACCTAAAAATTTTGGAGGGATACATGATGAAAAGCAGGTATTTCCCTGTGGTCTTCGACAGGTTTTCGGATCCGGCGGTTTCTCTGTTCCATGGGATGCAGGGTCTTGCCGAGAGGATGGGGGCGTTGCCCTTCCTTGACGTTGACGCGGGCCTGAACGTACACGTGGACTTTTACCGGCATGACGGCAAGCTCTTCGTCGAGGCCGAGCTGCCGGGGGTCAGGCCCGAGGATGTGGAGCTGAACGTCTGCGCCGACAAGCTGACCCTCTCCGCCGAGAAGAGCGCCGAGAAGAAGGAGGGCGGCGAGGACAAGAGCTACTTCCGGTCCGAGCGCAGCTACGGCAAGGTCGAGCGCATGATCTCCTTCCCGGTCGAGGTGGACCCGGAGAGCGCGAAGGCCTCCTTCAGGAACGGGGTCCTCACCGTCGAGATGACGGAGAAGAGCCAGGAGAAGGGCTACAGAAAGGTTGCCGTGTCCGCTGAGGCGTAGCGCGGATGAGGGGCGCGGCGATCGGCGAGCGAGTGGAGGCGGGGCCCGC
>NZ_CALIAA010000236.1 GCF_938040765.1 uncultured Fretibacterium sp. | reverse complement strand
AGTTGTGTTCGTCGTATTTTATCTTATAATAGGTGTCACCATTGAGGTAGTCTGTCAAGAAACGTACGCATTGCATGTAGGGGAAAAGCGCCGCCATCCCATCCACCGCCTCCCGAAACACCCAGGCCTGCTCCCCATCCGGGGAGAGCTCGGCATACAGGCGCGTCAGCAGAAGGCGTATCTGCTCGGGGTCCGGCATCAGGGGGTTGTGCCCGGTCAGCGCCAGGAAGACGCCAAGCAAAAGCAGTTTCGAGGCGACCGATACCCCCGAACAGAGAAGCAGGGCCTCGGCCCCCTTGTTCCGCCCCCTCGAAACGAAGGACAGGGCATAGGAAAGCGGCGCCTGAGCTATCAGGTAGTACAGTGCCGAAAGGGGGTCCAAAAGCAGAGCGAGCCCTCCCCCCGCAAACGCAACCCCCGCCGCCTGCCAGCGGCCCCCATCTCTCATCCCCAGGAGGGCCAGAGGCAAAGGGACCATCAGAAAGCCCCCAAACCCCAGGACGGGGACGAAAAAGCCGACCGAGAAGAGCGCCAGCGTAAGGACGACGAACGAAACCATCCGCGCCAGGGATACTCCCCAAAACTTTCCGGGTTCTGCCATAATTCCTCCGAATCCGAGAAAAAAGGGAGAGGCCCTGAACGGCTTCTCCCTTGGCGTTTGAGACTGTCCTTCCGCGGAGCCTGAGTCAAGCTGTTCCCTGACGGCGTCCGGGAACAGCCCGCCCCGTCCGAAGGGAACCCTCCGAAAAACGATCAGTCCAGAGAATAGGGCAGCAAAGCCATATAACGTGCCCTTTTGATGGCCTCCGTCAAAAGGCGCTGATGCTTGGCGCAGTTGCCGGTAACGCGGCGGGGAATGATCTTGCCCCGCTCGCTGATGTACTTGCGCAGCTTCTCAACGTCCTTGTAGTCAACCTTCTCCTGCTTCTCCACGCAGTAGAAGCAGAACTTCGGACGCCGCCGGGGGCCGCCCCTGCGCATCCCACCGCGGGGCCTGTCGGCGCCGGGGGCCGGTTTATTTTCTCCGTTCATCCTGAAACCTCCTCTGAAGTGCCGGGCCCACGGGACCTCCCCCGCCGGACCGACGCACCCAAATCTTCCTCACAAAAGGGCCAAACACACCCTCTAAAAGGGGATATCGGCCTCGGAATCCTTGTCGTCCCTTTCCATCTCGGCAAAGTCCATAGGAAATTCGTCGCCGAACCCCTTCTCGCTTATGCTTTTGCCGAAATCTCCGTCGTCGGAAAAACCGGACTCGGGCCGCCGGTCCTGAGGGGCGAAGGCCCCATCCTCGGAGCTTCTCCGGCTCCCGACGAAGGTGACGTCGAGGGCCTCCACCTCCGTGGAATATTTTTTACCGGACCCGTCGCGGGCCTCGTAGCTGCGGACCCGCAGCTTGCCCTCCACCAGGACGCCGCTCCCCTTCTTCAGGTAGCGTCCACACCGATCCGCCAAGGGACCCCAGGCAACCACGGGAATGAAGTCCGTGGCGTCCTGATACTCCCCGTTCTTGTTCTTCCACGTGTAGCCGACGGCGACGGTAAATCGGGCCCAGGCACGCTTCTCGACCGTATACCGGACCTCGGGATCCCGAGCCAGATTGCCCATCAGGACGACCTTATTGAATCCTCTGGCCATCGCTCCGCACTCCCTATTCGTCCAAAAGGATGATCATCTGGCGATAGACGTTCGGGCGCAGTCCCAGGACGCGCTTGAGCTCGAACGTCTGCGCGGGCTCCAGGTCGAACGTGAAGAGCGCATAGAACCCCTCGGTCTTCTTCTGAATGGGATAGGCAAGTCTCTTCTTACCCCATACATCCGTCTGGGTCATCTCCCCTCCCAGACTGCGCACGACTTCCTCGATCTTCTCGACCTCCTCCTTCGGCTCCTCGATTTCGGCGTTCAGGATGGTCAGCATCTCGTAATGCCGCACGACTTTCACCTCCTCCCCGTGGTCTCGTGGCCTCTTTTCCTTACAAAAGAGGCAGGGCTGTAAAAACTTATTTATTCTACTCCGAAATGATCGGG
>NZ_CALIAA010000235.1 GCF_938040765.1 uncultured Fretibacterium sp. | reverse complement strand
GTCCTCGTGTTCTTTTTTTTAGAGTAGAGACAGCAGTAGTAGTGTTGAACAAGGTTGTGGATATCCTGTCCGCCGTACGTCGCCTGCGCTTTTCGGGCGGTGTGGGCCGGCGGTGGATCCGCCGTGGAGGACCTGTGGATTCCGTGTACGCTTTCGCGGTTTTCCGGGGAGGGCTGTGGAAAACTGTCGGCCGTCCCCATACGCCTTCACAACTTGTTCCGTATGTTGTCCACAGCCCGTTTCACGTCCGGGTCGGACTTGACGAGCTGCTCGATCTTCCTCTGAGCGTGGATGACGGTCGTGTGGTCCTTCTTGCGGAAGGCGTGCCCGATCCGCTGAAGGCTGATGTCCGTGAGTTCGCGGCAGAGGTACATGGCGATCTGTCGGGCCAGGGCGATCTCCGCCGTGCGCTTGGATCCGGTGAGGTCGTCCGGGTTCATGCCGAAGTTCTCGGCCACGACGGCCTGGATGCTCTCGATCGTCACGGGGCCCTTCAGGTCCATGCGGAGGATGTCCTTGAGCCAGACGGAGGTCTTCTCGATCGTGACGGCCTCCCCGGAGAGCTCCGCGCATGCGATGACGCGATTGAGGGCGCCCTCCAGCTCCCGGATGTTGCTGGGGATGTGCTGGGCCAGGAAGTGGATGACCTCGTCGGGCATCTCGTACTCCCGGGACAGGGCCTTTTTCTGGAGGATGGCGATGCGGGTCTCCAGGTCCGGCGGCTGGATGTCCGTCACCAGCCCCCAGGCGAAGCGGCTGATCAGCCGGTCCTCGATGTTCTGGAGCTCGGAGGGTTGGCGGTCCGAACAGATGACGACCTGCTTGTTGCCCTCGTGAAGGGTGTTGAAGGTGTGGAAGAACTCCTCCTGGCTCTGGCCCTTGTTGCCGAGAAACTGGATGTCGTCGATCAGCAGGATGTCCACGTTGCGGTAGCGTTCCTTGAACTGGGGCATCTTCGAGGAGCCGATGGCCTGGACGAACTCGTTCAGGAACTTCTCCGCACTGAGGTAGAGCGCCCTCAGCCCGTGCGAGCGCGAGAGCGCGTAGTGGCAGATGGCGTGCATCAGGTGCGTCTTGCCGAGGCCGACCCCGCCCCAGATGAAGAGCGGGTTGTACGCCTTTCCCGGCATCTCCGCGACGGCCAGGCTGGCCGCGTGGGCGAGGCGGTTGGACTTGCCCACGACGAAGGTGGAGAAGGTGTAGTTCGGGTTCAGGTTGGCCCGGTTCGGCTCCGGCCGGCTGGCCTCCTCGGCGCGGGCCACCCACTCCCGCTTCTTGTCCTCCCCCTCGGGGTGGACGCTGGCCCTGAGGCGGATGCCCCTGACCGCTCCGCCGGCTCGAGCGGAACGGTTCAGCTCGCCCAGAAAGTTCTTGGCGATGTACTCCTGCGTGAAGGGATTCGACGTATCGACCACCAGCTCGTCCTCCTCCAGGGCCACGGGCACGCACGTGGTCAGCCACAGCGAGACCGCGCCCTCCGGCAGAACGGCGCCCTGGACGATTCCGTCCCATAGTTCCTTCAGTTCCCTCATGTCCTTCTGCAATCCGTTTCACCCCTGCAATGGAGTCTGTCCCCCGTTGCGGCAGGCCGCAAAATACCGGTTTTCTCCCGGCCGTCCGGTCCGGAACGGCGTCTTTCGTTTTTTCCTCATGAGGTGCACAGGTTCATCCACAAAGAGTCTCCTGATTGGAGCTCGTTCAGCCCAATTATACACTTATCCACAGGTAAACCCCGGAAATGGTGTGGATAAATCCAAACGGGCGTCGGAACGCACCCCTCGAAGCGGAGCCGGTTCGTATGTCGGGAAGTTAATGATATCATGGTGCGAAAGAGGGCTTTTCGGAAAACGGAAAGTATGGATTGGGTAAGGAGGAACGCTGAACGATGTACGTCCGGGAATTGACGGTTCTGCCGTCCGACGCGTCCTGTCACGGCGAGCTGAAGCTGCATGGGCTGCTGAACCATCTGCAGGATACAGCCAGCTTGGCGGCGACCGGACTGGAGGGCGGCCCCACACAGGTGCTGGCCCGCGGCTACGCCTGGGTGCTGCTCCGCTACGAGGTGGAACTGCTGCGGCGCCTGCCGGAGATGGATGAGCGCTTCGTCATCAAAACCTTTCACGATATGAATCACGGCTACCATACCCTGCGCGTCTTCCAGGTGGAGACGCCGTCGGGGGTTCCGCTGGTCTGGGCCAAGACCTCCTGGCTCCTGCTGGACCTGGCGTCGGGACGGCCCGTGCGCCCGAAGGCCCACCTGCCCAGGATCGACGAGCGCTACACGGGCCCCATCGACCCGGACTTTCCCGACGTCCCGACCCCCGAACCGGACGTGCCCTGCACCGAAGTCCCCTGGCCCATCCGCTTTCACGACCTGGACGTCAACGCCCACGTGAACAACGCGGCCTACTCCGAGTGGATCTTCGAGGCCACGCCCATCGACCCGATGGAGTTCGAGCCCAGGGGGATTTCGGCGTCATTCCGGTCCGGGATCCGCTGGGGCGGCCGGCCCCGCATCCACATCGCGTCCCTGCCGGAGCGGGGAAGGGCGCGATCCTTCGCCTACCGCATCACGGACGACGGGCGTCCCGGCGAGAAGCCCATGACTCTGTTCTCCTGCAGCTGGGAGCCCTGTCGATCATGAACATCGTCATCGTCGGGGCGGGCGAGGTGGGGCGCAGCATCGCGGCCACCCTGTCCGGGGACGGACACAACGTCAACCTGGTGGAGCAGGACGCGGAGAGGGCCAAGCGCGCGGAGGACGAGCTGGACGTGCGCGTGATCCGGGGCAACGGGGCCAGGCCCCAGGTGCTGTGGGACGCGGGCATGCGGGAGGAGGCCTGCGCCGCGGACATCCTGGTGGCCTGC
>NZ_CALIAA010000234.1 GCF_938040765.1 uncultured Fretibacterium sp. | reverse complement strand
CCTATTATGGTCAGGGCGGTCAGATCGGCCTCTTTGACGCTCCCGTCGAGAAGCAGACCGAGGCACTTTTCAAGAGAATGAAGAAGTATAAGGAGGGCTACCCCAACTACATCTATGCCCTCACGATGGGCCTTGGAAAGACAATCCTGATGGCAACCTCTATCTTTTATGAGTTCCTTCTGGCAAAGAAGTACCCAAAGGACGAGCGGTTCTGCCACAACGCCCTTGTTTTCGCCCCGGACAAGACGGTTCTGCAATCCCTGCGCGAGATAACGACGTTCGACATGACAAAGGTCGTTCCGCCGGAATACGCAAAGGTGTTAGAATCGAACATCAAGTTTCACTTTATGTACGAGGCGGGGACAATACTCAATACGATAGATGACTCGGATTTCAACATCATCATATCGAACACACAGAAGATTATCCTGAAAAAGAAGCGCAAGGAGGTAACGGCAGCGGAGACGCTGTTCGGGGACAATTCCCTTCTCTCCGCAATCTACGGCGGCAACAACGAGGACGACGACGCATGGGACGAGACAACGCTGATGGATAATCAACGCTTCAAGAAGCTCTGCCGACTTCCCCAGCTCGGTGTTTACGTTGATGAAGCACATCATCTGTTCGGCGCGGCTTTGGAGAAGCAGATACGCTCCGGCGGGACGAGCAAGACAAGCCTCCGGGATACGATAAACCTTCTGGCGGAGAGTACGTCCATCGTGGGGTGCTACAACTACACGGGGACGCCGTATGTCGAGAACCAGCTCCTGCCGGAGGTGGTCTATGCCTACGGGCTGAAAGATTCCATTCGCAACGGTTTTCTTAAAGACGCTGACCCGATAGGCTTTGAAAACGTCAAGAGTGATGAGTTTTTGACTGCGGCGGTTACGGAGTTCTGGAAGCGTTACGGCGGGAAAACTTATGAAGAGCTTACGCCCAAGCTCGCAATCTACGCGGCCGGAGTGGAGGAAGCGGCTAAAGAGGTGCGTCCTGCTCTGGAGAAAATCCTGTCCGAGCTGGATATTCCCGCCTCAAAGATACTCCTGAACGTCGGTGATGAGACATACACAAAAAACGATGACATAAGGAACTTCAACAATCTGGATGTCGCCGGAAGCGAGGGGAACGAGAAGCAATTTATAATCCTCGTCGAGAAGGGCAAGGAAGGGTGGAACTGCCGCTCCCTGTTCGGCGTGGCTCTCTACCGCAGCCCAAAGGAATCAAAGATATTTGTCCTCCAGGCTACGATGAGGTGTCTCAGGGCAATCACAAAGGACAGGCTGACCGCTACCGTCTTTCTCTCAAAGGATAACTACGACACCCTGAACAGTGAGCTTCATAAGAACTTCAACATGGAGATAAAGGACATGAAAGACCCCTCAACCGCAAAGCGGAGCAGGTATCAGGTTCGCGTTTTGCCGCCGTTGAGGAAGATTACCTTGAAGCGGATATGGCACGAATACTCACTCACTGAGAAGGAATACTCCAAGCCTGTGGATTTTGGCTTGAAGGACATGGACTTATCGAGATACGCCAGCACGATGTACACCGGGGACAGCCTCGCCCACGACACAAGGGCGAACGTCAAAAAAACGAACGTGGACTATCTTCAAAAGAAAATGAGGTACAGCGAACTGACGCTTGCCGGAGAGCTGGCGCGATACCTGAATATCTCATGCGTCCTTGCGGCGAAAATTCTCAGGGAGGCAAAGGACGGGATTGACGTTATCCTTGAGGCCATCAACAGGTACAATCAGGTTGTCGATGATGTCATTATCCCGGCGGTGTTCCGCGCCCTGTTTGAGATAACGGCAACGCAGAAGTCCGAGGACAAGGAGCTTATTCTGTTGCGTGAGCCGAGGAACGCCGGGTACTATGAGTTCTCCGCGAGAGATGATCTTGTCGTCAAGCGGGAGGCCGGGGCTGGTTTCTCTCAGGCGCAGTTGGAGAAAAGTTTCCACGCCGACACCTATTGTTTTGACTCTCAGCCGGAGAAAAAGTGCTTTGAACAGTACCTTGCCAACGAGAAGGTCAGGGAGGTTTACTTCACCGGGATGTTCACGTCAGGACAGGGCGACCTCTCTGTGTACTACTATGATCCGGAGTCCGGACGGTTGCGGCAGTACTATCCTGACTTCCTTGCAAGAATGACTGACGGTTCCTATCAACTCATCGAGGTTAAGGGCGACAACATGATTGACAATGCCGTCGTCAAAGCCAAGGCAGACGCGGCGCGTGAGATGGCCGTGGCCAGCGGCGTGGAATATCTCATGTACGCCGGAAGCGACATCATGAACGGGAAGATAAGGATATAGCTGTTTTGTCAAAATATACGAAAAGATTACGGACTATAGTGGCCCCCAAATAGAGAACCACGTGTAGTGTTAGAGACAGTAAAAGTCAGGATTGAAGGAAGGATGGTGAAAAAAGGAGAATAGACCCGCGAGGTGGTGTTGCCGTGAAAAACAAAGGGAATCGGTACAGTTCAAAATTGAAGGCCGAAGTTGCCCTGAGAGCCTGTCGCGAGGATCGGACGCTGGCGGAGCTCTCCTCGGAGTACGGGGTCTCCGCCATGCAGATTGGCCGCTGGAAGAAGACCCTGCTGGAACGGGCCGGAGATCTTTTCGAGAGCAAGTCCCCCCTGGACATTGAAAAGGTCACGGATCCTCTGTACAAGGAGATTGGCCGTCTGAAGATGGATGTAGAGTGGCTTAAAAAAAAACGGGGAGGAATTGAACGCCGCTGAGCGACGCAGTTTCATAGACCCCTCCGATCCTGAGTTCAGCCTGAGACGCCAGTGCAGCCTTTTGGGCTTGAGCCGTTCCGGGTATTACCAATCGCTTTTACCGAGCCTGGAGAGTGATGCCAACGAAGAACTGATGAAGCGAATAGATCAGCAGTACACCCGAACGCCATTTTACGGGAGCCGGAGGATGACGCTTTGCCTTCAGGGTCAGGGTTACAGGGTGAACCGGAAGCGCATCGTGCGTCTGATGAGGAAGATGGGACTGGAAGGTCAGTCTCCGGGGCCGTCGACCAGCAAACCTCAACCGGGTCACAAGGTCTATCCCTACCTGCTTCGAGGATTTGAGGTGACCTCGGTGAATCAGGTTTGGAGCACGGATATCACGTATATTCCGCTGCGGCAAGGTTTCATGTATTTGTCCGCCGTTATGGATTGGTATAGTCGCTATGTGCTGTCATGGGAGCTTTCAAACACGCTTTGCATCGGATTTTGTATGAGAGCCCTGGAAAGGGCATTGAGACGAGGCAAGCCCGAGATCTTCAACACGGATCAGGGAAGTCAGTTCACGAGCAGGGAATTTACGTCAAGGCTTGAGAGTCAGTCGATTCGGATCAGCATGGACGGTCGTGGACGCGCCTTGGACAATATTTTCGTGGAGCGCCTGTGGAGGAGCCTGAAGTACGAATGCATTTATCTGAATGCGTATGAAAACGTGCCTGAATTGCTGGAAGGGCTGAGGTGTTGGTTCAGGTTTTATAACGAGGAGCGGCCTCATACGTCCTTGCCGGGAAAGGCAACGCCCCTCATGATGTATGAAAAGCGCCTCATTTCTTGATTCTTGACCTTAACTCTTCTTCAATGTTTTTTGGTCCTTGACATGGGGGCCACTTTATCCATAATGCATTGAAAGCCAGTTTTTGAAATACTTCCCACCCAGACAAGCGGCAGTCATCTCGTATGAAGATTTGATAAGCTGCAGCATCTCGAGCTGCTGGTCATGCAGCCACGTCGTTACCTTCGTCATTTACCCTCGCCCTCCTTCAGGTCGATAAATACAAAATTGCCCTCACGGCTTCGCCTGGCCTCCATGGAGACGGCAAAGAGATTCGGCTTCAACCACACGAAACGATGGGGATAGTCGAAACCATTCCCAGGAAACCTGCGCAAAATCCTCTCCTTCGCTCCCGTATTGACATCCAGAAAGTGCAGCCTGGCCAGCGTCATGCTATTGTCGTTCGTGCTTCCGGAGAGCATCACGACGCACCGCCCGTCAGGCGACAAAGCCAAACGCCAACCCCAGCTCTCCAGTTCCCTTGTTCTTCCGGTATGCAGGTCCAATTCCAGCAAGACTCCCTTAGGCTCTTCTCCCCTATCTCTTTCACAAAGGAGATACGCCTTCGTTCCGTTTGCGTTCAGTCTCCATTCGTA
Source organism: uncultured Fretibacterium sp. (assembly GCF_938040765.1). Classification (GTDB taxonomy): domain Bacteria; phylum Synergistota; class Synergistia; order Synergistales; family Aminobacteriaceae; genus CAJPSE01. The sequence goes on along the minus strand of NZ_CALIAA010000234.1, from coordinate 22,351 downwards.
ATGGTAGTCGACACCCAACAAAAAATCCAAACGATACCCATCAAGTTGATATACTCGCTCTTCCCATGTCATCGTATCCACCCGATGCACCCACTTGACCGAAACCGGTCCTTTATCCTGATAACATGTAGGATAGATAAACCGGGAAGCATCCGAAGAAAAGTACGCGCAGCCCTCGGGGCTCAGTTCATGATATACGGAAAGCCCCTGATGTATCGTCCGCGGCTGCCCTATCGCTCTTTTATCTACGTTTACTTCAGTGCATAATAAATCCGCCTTATCCGTTTTATGCCCAAGACTTTCTTCTCTGTCCTCCACAACTTTAGCCTCATTGCTGTACCAGCCCTGAGGCATCCGGTTCCAAATCCAGCTCCGGTGCCACAGCACCAGCAGCGTCTCCTCGTCCGGGCGGAACATCAGGTCGTGAAACACCTTCTCCTTGTGCTCCTCGTGCTCCGGCCAGTCGAAGCCGGGCAGACGCATGAACCCATCCACCTGGTACACGACAAGATCGCTGGCCCCCTCCGGCCGGCCACGCCCCGCCGCAGCCAGATAGCGCCCGCCGGGGCTGAAACGCACCCGCTGCACCGCAAGGCAGTCGTCGCTCCATACGCACTCCCGCGTCCTCGTGTCCCACACATAAAGCCTCTTCTCCGTACCCAGCGCCAACAGATTGCCGTCCGGGGTCCCCGCCATGCAGTCGATCGCTTCCCTTACGCGGTAAATCTTGACCTCGGGCGCCTGTTTCAGTTCCCTCTTCAACGTCATCGAAGACTGTATCGAATCCCAGGCCGGAATGGCCGGCGCCATGTAGCAGACGACGGCCACCGCAACCATCGCGGCGTCCCATCGGTCCGCACGGGTCCTGTCTCCAGGGCCTGCCGCAAGCATCAGATTGCCCAACCGGCGTGCCGAGCGAAAAAGTTTGACGAACAACGCCAACTGGCCACCGACGACCCCAAAGACAAGCAGCACCGCAAGCGGCAGCATCGCAATACTGGCTGGGTCGTCAAACCCGAAAAAAGATGACCCTACGGACACTATGACCAAGCTAATAGCGGCCTGTATCCCTTCAACGACCGCATAGAGCATCAGGATTCCGCCGCTCGTGTTCGGCCTTTGAGTGTACAACCACAGAAACAGGGGCAGCGCCGCGTACAGGATTTTCCCCAGAACGTTCCTCTTCCCGCCCCCCTCCATGAGGAGAAGGAAAAGGTTTCCACCGCCCGACAGGATCAGGAGCAGGATAATCACAAAGTAGATCACCAGCAGCCTCCTAATTTTCCGGCGGCAGTTCTGGATCTCCTCCAACGTCCCCTCCCGCGTCGATTCCAATACCCTCTCGTCCATCGCTCCGCCTCCCCGAGCCTCGTAGAAGTGAACGCCTATTTCAACCCCGATTTTCTGCCTCGATGCCCCGCTGCCTTTTTGTCCGTCTCTCGGCGTTGATCTCACCCGCCGCCCCGAAACCCAAAAGCACGCCAGCCGCAGGGAATCGGGAAAAAGGGGTAAACGCGACACAACCAATTTTTGAACGAAAAAGGAAACCAAGGCAAAATTATCAGACACCATTTACCCTGTCAACAGGGCAGATCGATCGGCAGGTGGATAACCAGGATGCCGCTCGAGTCCTGGCCTGAGAACGACCCCACGGACAGCGAGGATCAAGGAGCCGTTCGGATCTTTTCCTTTTTCGTGTCTTGACAAGGGAGCGCACTGCAAACAACGCGCTCGATCCTCGTTAAGACCGTCGCAGCCGGTGGTTTTGGGCGAGCGCCCGCGCATCGCTAAATGTTTCATCGGTGATACAATAAGGAGTCTTGTTCCTTTCGATATCGACGCATCGTTCGGATTGTCGGGGCTGTGCTTCTCCAGCGGAACGGAGGTAGGATTCGATTGAAAAGGGAGCCGAAGGAAAGGGAAAGCGGGGCCCCCGTGTTCGAGATCGAGGGGCTGACGAAGGTCTACGGGGAGGGGACGGCGGCCGTCCACGCCCTGCGGGGGATCGACCTGACGATCCGCGAGGGGGAGCTGGTCGTCCTGCTGGGGCCCTCCGGAAGCGGTAAGACCACCCTGCTGAACGTCGTCGGCGGACTGGACCGCCCGACGGCGGGCACGGTGCGATTCCGCAGTGCGGACCTCGGCGCCATGGCGGAGCCCCAGCTCACCCGTTACCGGCGTGACCACGTGGGGTTTGTCTTTCAGTTCTACAACCTCATGCCCAGCCTCACCGCCCGGGAGAACGTCGAACTGGTGGCGGAGATCGCCCCCAACCCGATGTCCCCGGACGAGGCCCTTGCGCTCGTGGGGCTGGGAGGGCGGGTGGACCATTTTCCCTCACAGCTCTCCGGCGGGGAACAGCAGCGCGTCGCCATCGCCCGCGCCGTGGCCAAACGGCCGACGGTGCTCTTCTGTGACGAGCCCACGGGGGCGCTCGACAGCAGCACCGGACGGGCCGTGCTGAAGGTCCTGACGGACGTCAACAATGAACTGGGGACGACCGTCCTGATCGTGACCCACGCCGCGGCGACGGCCGGCATGGCGGACCGGGTGATCCACTTCGCGGACGGGGCGATCCGCTCGATCGTCGAGAACGCGGAGCGAAGCGATCCGGAGGCCATCGAATGGTGATCCCGCTGCCGACCATGGATCGGAAGCTCATCCGGGACCTCTGGAGGATGAAGGGGCAGGTCGCCGCCATCGGCGCGGTCGTGGCCATGGGGGTCATGGTGCTGGTCATGATGTCCGGCCTGTTCGTCTCCATTCAGGAAACCCGCCGGGCCTACTACGAGAGCTGTCGGTTCGCCGACGTGTTTGCGCCGGTCAAGCGCGCGCCGCGCTTTCTGCTCGACGCCCTCGCCGCGCTGTCCGGCGTCTCGGCGGCCGAGGGGCGCGTCGTCGGGGAGGCCCTGATCGACCTGCCGGGACTCGAGCTCCCGGTCCGAGGCCGGGCCCTCTCGCTTCCGGACATGGACGGCGCCCACCTGAACGGCGTCCTCCTCGTCGCCGGGCGCATGCCCGACCCCGGGAACGCCGACGAGATCCTCCTGCTCCGGAGCTTCGCCTCGGCTCGCGGGCTGAGGCCAGGGGACCGGCTTGCCGTCACGATGAACGGCTCGCGCCGGAGCCTGCGCATCGTGGGGCTGGCGCAGTCGCCGGAGTTCATCTACATCACGGCACCCGGAGAGATCGTCGCGAACGATGCCCTGTACGGCGTCCTCTGGATGGGGCGCCGGGCCATCGCCGCCGCCTACGGGATGGAGGGGGCCTTCAACGAGGCCATCCTGACCCTGGACCGCAGCGCCCGCCTCGCGGAGGTCCTCGACGCCGTGGACCGCATTCTCGACCCCTACGGGGGAACCGGCTCCTACGGGCGGGACAATCAGAACTCCAATCGGTTCGTCAGCGACGAGCTCGAGCAGCTCCGCTCCATGAGCGTCATGATACCGCCTATCTTCCTCATCGTGGCGGCCTTTCTGCTCACCCTCGTCGTCTCGCGCATGGTCCACTCCGAGCGCGAGCAGATCGGGCTGATCAAGGCCTTCGGTTACTCCGACCTGGCGGTGGGACTTCACTACTTCAAGATGGTCGTCGCCATCGCCGTGCTGGGCGCCGCGGCCGGGTGCGTCCTGGGCGTGCTGGCGGGACGGGCTCTGGCCGGCGTCTACCTGATCCACTTCAAGTTCCCGTCCCTGACCTTCCGCCCCGACCCCAGGCCGTTCCTCATGGGGTTCCTGGTGAGCATCGGCTCGGCCGCGGCCGGGGGCTGCTTCGTCCTGCGGCGCGTCTTCGCTCTGACCCCGGCCTCCGCGATGCGGCCGCCCGCCCCGCCGGACTACAGCCGCACCGGGGGGCTGACCCGACGCCTCGACGCGCGCCTGGACCAGCCCTGCCGCATGGTGCTGCGCCGCCTGCTCCGGCGTCCGGGACGCATGATCGGCGCGGCGCTGGGGATCGCCTTCGGTATGGCGCTGTCCGTGGGCATGATCGCCATCCTGGGAAGCTTCGACACGACGGTATCCCTGACCTTCGACATCTTCGACCACAGCAACGTGGCCGTCGTCTTCAACGACGCCGCCTCGGACCGGACGCTCTACGAGCTGCGCAGCCTGCCCGGCGTGATCGAGGCGGAGCCGGTGCGCAGCGTCCCCGTCATCCTGCGTCACGGGCTCCGAGACCATCACGGGACGATCGACGGCCTGATCTCGCCCCAGCGCCTCAACCTTGCCCTGGACGCCGAACTGCGCCCCATCCCCCTGCGACCGGGCGGGGTCGTCCTGGGACAGACCCTCGCGAACACCCTGGGCGTGCGAGCGGGCGACGTCCTGGACGTGGAGGTTCGGACCGGGAGAAGGCCGAGGCTGTCCCTCCCCGTCGTCGCCGTGGCCGGGACGGTAATGGGCGCCCCAGCCTACATGGACCTGGATTCCCTGAACCGGGCGCTGCGCGAGCCGAACCGCGTCTCCGGGGCCTGGCTCCGCATCGACGAGGCGAAGGCCTCCTCCATCTACCGGGCGCTCAAGCGGATGCCCTCCATAGCGGGCGTAAGGGTTAAAAGCGACTCCCGCGCGGCGTTTCGGCAACAGATGGACAGCGGCCCCGGCTCCATGCGCTACCTCATCCTGGCGATAGCCGGCGTGGTCGCCTTCGGCGTGGTCTACAACGCCGCGAGCATCGCCTACGCCGAACGCGCCCGGGACCTGGCCAGCCTGCGCGTCATGGGGTTCACCCGGGGAGAGACAGCCTTCGTCCTGCTGGGCGAGCTGGCGGTCGTCACCCTCTCGGCGCTGGCGGGGGGGACCCTTCTGGGCTACGGAGCTTTTTTCCTGTTCGCCGAGGCCTTCAGCATGGAGCTTTACCAGATTCCGACCGACTTCACCCCGGCGAGCGCCGGGACCGGGGTCGTGGTGGTCCTTGGGTCCGCCGTCGTCTCGGGATGGCTGGTGAAGCGGATCATGGACAGGGCGGATCTCGTCTCCGTCATCAAGACGAGAGAGTGATGGACAAGGGAGTAGTGGGAAGATGCGTAAAAAAATTTCGAGGAAGTTCTTCACCTTCGGCGCCGCTGCCCTGATCGCCGTCGCCCTGGCCTATGCCTTCCGGCCCCTTCCCCTGGAGGTCGATATGGAGGAGGTCGCCCGGCGGCCCATGACCCTGACGGTCGACGAGGAGGGCCGGACGCGGGTCCGCGATGCCTACACGGTGTCCGCGCCGGTCGACGGCCGCCTGCTGCGGGTGGAGGTCCGGCCCGGCGACGTGGTCTCAGCGGGGAAGAGCGTCGTGGCGAGGATGGTCCCGTCCGCCCCCACGCCCCTGGACGCCCGGGACGAGACCGGGGCCCGTGCCGCCCTCGCCGCGGCGGAGGCGGCGCTGAAGCTCGCGCGGGCCGACCGGGAGCGGGCCGTCGCCGACCGCGACCTGGCCCAGGTACAGCTGCGCCGGATAAAGGGCCTGAGGAGCTCCGGGGCCGCCAGCCAGCTTCAGCTGGACCAGGTCGAACGGGAGGCCCGCACGACCGCTGCGGCCCTGCACAACGCCGAGGCCGCGATCGCCGTGAGGGAGGCGGAGCGCAAGGGGGCCCTGTCGCGGCTGCGCCGCTTCGGGGACAAGGGGGCGGGGACAGAAACGACCGAGGCGAACGTCATCCCCATCTGCGCGCCGGCCGACGGCCGGGTGCTGCGCGTGATGCGGGAGAGCGAGGGACCCCTGTCCGCCGGGACTCCCCTGATGGAGGTCGGGGACGTCGAGAACGGACTGGAGGTCGTCATCGAGCTCCTGTCCTCGGAGGCCGTCCGCGTCACGTCGGGCGACCGGGTCGTCCTGTCGGGCTGGGGCGGGGACAGGCCCCTTAACGGCATCGTCGAGAAGATCGAGCCGTTCGCATTCACCAAGGTCTCCGCCCTCGGGGTCGAGGAGCAGAGGGTGAACGTCGTCGTCCGGTTCACCGACCTGCAGGAATCCCTCGGAAGGCTCGGGCACGGCTTCCGCGTCGAGGCCAGGATCGTCGTCTGGGAGGACCGCGACGCCCTCACCGTGCCGTCCAGCGCGCTCTTCCGCAGCGACGGGAAGTGGGCCGCCTTCGTGGTCGAGGACGGCGTCGCGAGGCTTCGGACCGTCGAGGCGGGGCGGGACAACGGCATCGAGGCCCAGGTCCTGGACGGACTTCGACCCGGGGAACGGGTGATCCTCTACCCCGCGTCGGACCTGACCGACGGGGCGCGGGTCGTGCAGCGGGGGGAACGGTGAGGCCGGGGGCACTCCGCCCCCTTCACTCCGCCTCCCTGAGCATCCTCAAGAACGCCTCCTCGTCGATCACGGAGACGCCCAGTTCCCGGGCCTTTCTCAGCTTCGAGCCGCCTCCCTCGCCCGCGACGACGCAGCCGGTTCTGGAGCTGACGGCCGCGGTGGCCGTCCCGCCAAGGGCGCGGACCCGGGCCTCGGCCTCGGAGCGCTTCATCGAGGAGAGCTCCCCGGTGAACACGAAGCTCTTGCCCGACAGGGCGCCGCTGCCGGCCCCTCCCCTCTCCTCCCCGACGAAATTCAGGCCCCTTTCCCGGAGCCGGCACAGCAGCTCCCGGTTCGCAGGCTCCCGGAAGAACGCCTCGACCGAGGACGCGATGATGGGACCGACCCCGTCGATCCCCGCGAGCTCCTCCTCGGAGGCCTCCTTCAGGCGGTCCATGTGCCCGAAGTGCCCGGCCAGAAGCTCTGCGACGCGCGTCCCGACGTAGCGGATGCCCAGGGCCGCGAGCAGAGAGGACAGCGGGCGCTTCTTCGAGGCCTCGAGTCCCGCCAGGAGGTTTCGGGCCGACTTCTCCCCCATCCTGTCCATGGCGGCCCAATCCGCCTCGGTCAGGTCGTAGATGTCTGCGAGGTCCCGGACCCTCCCCGTATCGACCAGCTGTTCCGCCAGACGTTCGCCGAGCCCCCGGATGTCCAGGCCGGCCCGCGAGGCGAAATAGCGCAGGCCCTCCTTCAGCTGGGCCGGGCAGGAGGACCGGTTCGGGCAGCGCCACACCGCCTCGTCCGGCAGCCGCACCGCCTCCGCGCCGCACGCCGGGCAGTGTTTCGGCATGACGAAGGGCGTCTCGCTCCCCGTCCGACACGAGGTCTCCACGCGGACCACCTCCGGGATGATCTCGGCCGCCTTGCGAACGCGCACCGTGTCCCCGACCCGGATGTCTTTGCGCCGAATCTCGTCCTCGTTGTGGAGCCCCGCCCGCTGCACCGCCGTCCCCGCCAGCCGTACCGGCTCCAGGTTCGCCACCGGGGTCAGGGCGCCCGTCCTGCCGACGGAGACGTCGATGCTCAGGATGCGGGTCAGGGCCTCCTCGGGAGGATATTTGTAGGCCACGGCCCAGCGCGGCGCGTGCGAGGTCGCCCCGAGCCCGTCCCAGAGCCCGATGTCGTCGAGCTTCACCACGACCCCGTCCGTCACGTAGTCCAGCCCGAAACGCCCCTCCCGCCATTTCTCGATGAACCCCTCGACCTCGGCCTGGCCGGAACAGCGCTCCCAGGCAGGCTGGACCGGAAGTCCCCGCTCCGCGAGCCAGGACAGGGCGTCGCTCTGACGCACGATCCCGAGGGCCTGGGGCTCCAGGACGTAGTACAGGAATATGTCGAGCCCGCGCTCCGCGGTCACGGCCGGGTCCAGCTGGCGCAGCGTCCCGGCGGCGGCGTTGCGGGGGTTGGCGAACAAAGGCTCCCCGCGCTCTTCCCGGCGGCGATTCAGCGCCTCGAAACGGCTCCGGGTCATCAGCACCTCCCCGCGCACCTCCAGAGTTCCGGGCACGCTCCCCCTCAGGCGCAGGGGCAGGGAACGCAGGGTGCGCAGGTTCCCGGTGACGTCCTCCCCCACGCGCCCGTCGCCCCGGGTCGCCCCGCGGACGAATACCCCGTCCTCGTACAGGAGGGACACGGCCAGGCCGTCGATCTTCATCTCGCAGGTAAAGGCCCAGTCCGCCGCATCCGCGTCCGGCACGGCCCCCCGCATCCGGGCCAGGAACGACGCCAGCTCCCCCGAGTCGAAGACGTTGTCGAGCGAGAGCATCGGGCGCCGGTGCTCGACCTTGCCGAATCCCTCTAGGACCGCGCCGCCGACGCGCCGGGTCGGGGAATCGGGCCGGGCAAGCTCCGGATGCTCCTTCTCCAGGGCGGCCAGCTCCCGGACCAGGGCGTCGTAGTCCGCGTCGGAGAGCTCGGGGGCGTCCTTTTCATAATAGAGGCGCGCGTGATGCGCAACGAGCTCGAAGAGCTCCTCCATCCGCTCGGCGACGCGTCCGGCCGCGTTCCCCGCATCCTTTCCGCCGGACGGCACGTTGGGGTCGGTCATAGGGGCCCCCGGCTCAGGCCTTCGGCTTCATCGCGGGGAAGAGGATGACGTCCCGGATGGAGCGGGAGTCCGTCAGGAACATCACGAGCCGGTCGATGCCGATCCCCATGCCTCCGGTCGGGGGAAGCCCGGACTCGATGGCGTTGATGAAGTCCTCGTCGAAATCGTGGGCCTCCTCGTCCCCCGCCTCCTTCTTCCGCAGCTGGTCCTCGAAGCGCCCCCTCTGGTCCAGCGGGTCGTTCAGCTCGCTGAAGGCGTTGGCCAGCTCCTTGCCGCACATGAAGAGCTCGAAGCGATGCGTATAGTCCGGGTTCTCCGGGTCCCGCTTGGAGAGCGGGGATATCTCCGTCGGATGCCCGATGACGAAGGTGGGGTCCGTGATCTTTTCCTCGCAGAACGCCTCGAACATCAGGTTCAGGACGGCGAAGCGGCTCTCGGTCCCCTTGAGCTCCCCGGCCAGCCCCTTGTCCGCGGCGATCCTCCTGGCCTCCTCGTCGGTCCTCACACCGCGGAAGTCCACGCCGGTATGGTCCCGGACCATATCCAGCATCGTCACGCGGCGGAAGGGCTTTTCGAGGTCCAGCGGGACGCCCTGCCACTCGATCTGCAGGGGGCCGATGGCGCGGGCCGCGTTGCGGATGAGTTCCTCGGCCAGGTTCATCATGTCCTCGTAGTTCGAGTAGGCCCAGTAGACCTCCATCATGGTGAACTCGGGGTTATGCATGGTGTCGATCCCCTCGTTGCGGAAGTTCTTGCCGATCTCGTAGACCCGCCCCATCATCCCCACGATCAGGCGCTTCAGGTAGAGCTCGGGCGCGATGCGCAGGAACATGGGGAGCCCCAGGGCGTTGTGGAACGTCTTGAAGGGACGGGCGTTGGCCCCGCCCGCCAGCACCGACAGCGTTGGGGTCTCGACCTCCAGGGTCCCGTGCTCCTCCAGGGTCCTGCGGAAGGACGCGATGATCCGCGCGCGCTTGCGGAAGACCTCGCGCACCTCGGGGTTGGCGATCAGGTCCGTATAGCGCCGGCGGTAGCGCGCCTCCGTATCGGTGAGGCCGTGCCACTTTTCGGGGAGCGGCCGCATCGCCTTGCTCAGCAGCTTGAACTCCTTCACCAGGATCGTGAGCTCCCCGCGCCGGGTTCGGCAGGGGTGGCCGACGATGCCGATCCAGTCGCCCGTGTCGACCCATTTCTTCAGGAACTCGTAGGGAGCCTCGCCCAGCTCGTTGACCTGGAAATAGAGCTGCATCCGCCCCTCCTCGTCCGCGAGGTCGGCGAAGGTCGCCTTGCCCTGCCGCCGCAGCGTCATCAGGCGCCCGGCGGTGCGGACCGTCACGGCGTCGTCCGTCTGCCCCGACTCGAGGTGCACGAAACGCGCCCCGACATCCTTCAGGGTATCCCTGCGCTCCCATTTCTCCACCACGTAGGGGTCATACCCCTCCTCCCCGCGAAGGCGCCGAAGCTTCTCCACCCTCTGCCGAACGATCTCGTTGTCCGCCGTATCCAACGCGTCCAGCTGTTCCGCCCCGACCGCGCCGGGCCTCTCCGTGCTGCTTTCCACTTACCCGTTCCCCTTTCCCGGAGGCCAAGCCCCCTATATCCGGCAGGAAAGTATAGAGTTTTCCTGCTGCCATCAATGTCTTATCCCACGACCCTCAGCGACTGATCGTCCGACAAGGTCAGGCACTCCGACCCCGTCTCGGTGATGAGGTAGTCGTCCTCGATGCGGAGGCCGCCCCATCCCTCGATATAGATGCCCGGCTCTATCGTCACGACGTCGCCGACCTGGAGGATATCCTTCGAGATCGCGGAGAGGCGCGGGGCCTCATGGATCTCGAGCCCCAGACCGTGCCCCAGGCCGTGCACGAAGTCCTTGCCGTACCCCGCGTCGGTGATGATCTTTCTGGCGACCGCATCCACGTCGCGGCCCGCGATGCCGGGACGGAGGGCCGCCGCCGCCTCGCGGTGCGCCCTCAGCAGGATGTCGTTCAGCTCGAGGGCCCTCGGCTGGGCACGGCCCACGGCGAAGTTGCGGGTGATGTCGCACATGTAGCCGTCCACCGTCACGCCGTAATCGAACGTCACGGTGTCCCCGCTCTCGAAGGGCCTGCACGTCGCCCGCGCATGGCACATGGCTCCCCGATCCCCCGAGGCCACGATGAAGTCGTCATGGACCCAGCCCTTCTCCCCGCCCAGCCTCTTGATCTCGGAGAGCATCCGGCTCTCGAACTCCACCTCCGTCATCCCGGGCCTCACCTGCTCCAGGACAGAATCGTAGGCCTTGCGGGCGATGACCGCGGCCCTGCGTATGGCGTCGGCCTCCGTCCCGTCCTTGGAACGGCGCAGCGAGGGAATGAAGGCCGAGCCGTCCACCCAACGGACGGAAAGGGGCCGGAAGACCGCCTCGAAGAGGGCCTGCGACACCTTCTCCGCCTCGAAGGCGACCGTGCGCCACCCCCTCTCCGTCACCGCCCTGGCGACATAGGCCGGCAGGGGCAGATCCGACTGGACGGTCAGGGAGAAGGGCGACTGCTTCGCGGCCTGGGTCCGGTAACGCCCGTCCGTGACCAGGCGCGCGTCCTCTTCGTCGATGAGCAGGGCGGCGGAGCTTCCGCGGAAGCCCGAGATGTAATGGCAGCTCTCCGAGTTGAGCCGCTCCAGGACCATGAGGACGAAGGCGTCCGCCCCCTTCTCGCGCATCAGGGCCCTCAATCGGGCCAGCCGCCCGTTTACGATATCGAAGTCCGTACTCTTTTCCTCGTCCATATTCCTTCCACTCCTCCCTTAAATATCCGTAACAGCGGATTCCACAGTATTTTAACAGAGAGAGGGCAAACGGGAGGACGAATCCGCCGAGCCGACGACAGGGGACGGGCCGGAGCGCCCTCGCTCCGGCCCGTCCCCGGTCTATCGAATTATTCCATGTGAATATTCATTCCGTACCACAATCCCCAGCGCCGCCTCATTTGACCGGAGCCCCCTCGGGCTTCCACTGCTCCAGGAAGACCAGCTTGCCGTCCTTCGCCTTCAGAATGGACGCCGGCTTGTTCAGAGGGTCATGGGTCTCCTTGTTCACCGTCCAGACGAAATGCGTGACCTTAAAATCCTGCGTATTCTCGAGGGCATCCCGAATGGCCGGCCCCTCGGCGACGCCCGCCGTCTCGATGGCGTTGGCGATCATCAAGACGACATCGTAGGCAAGGACAACGTTCAGCACCTCCGTAGCGTCCCGATCGTACTCCTTTCTGAAGGCGGCCTTGATGGGGTCGAGGATCGGATCGTCCGCGTTCATGGGGTACACCCAATAGGTTCCCTCCATGGCCTTGCCCGCGATCTCGAACATATTGGGGCTGTACCCGTCCCCACCCATGAAGAGGGGCTTCCAGTCCATCTCGGCGGCCTGCTTGATCACGAGCCCCATTTCCTTATAGTACATCGTCAGGGCCACCGCGTCGGCCCCCCACTCCCGGGCCGCCGTCAGCTGCGCACGAAAATCGACATCCCCACCACGGAACCCCCAGAACCGATTCTCGACCCCAAGGGCCTCCGCCGTCCTTTTGACGTACTCCGTCAGCCCCTCGGAATAGGCGTCCTCCACATCGCCGATGATCGCCAGCTTTTTTGCCCCACACTTCTTGATGAGGTAGTCCGCGATCACCTTTCCCTGATAGGGGTCCGTGTAGACGATGCGGAACATGTAGGGCCGCACCTTGCCCGTGTCCGGGTCCACCGTCACCGCCGGGTTCGTCGCCGTGCTCGAGACGACAGGGACCTGTCCCTTGTCGGCAATGGGCGCCACGGCAATCTGAATGCCGCTGTAGTTGCTCCCTCCAATAGCAACGACCTTATCGTCATAGATCAGCCTGCGGATGGCGCTGACCCCCTCCTCGGGCTTCCCCTTGACGTCGTAGCAGATCAACTCGAGCGGCCGCCCCAGCACGCCCCCCCTGGCATTGATGTCCTTGACCGCCATAAGCGCCCCTTCGCGCTCGTGCTGTCCCCAGGTCGCCCCCTCGCCCGTCAGGGTCGCCATATAGCCGATCCTGATGGGCTCCGCGGCGAACCCCTCGGTCCCCCACGCGAAGAACGACGCGACAGCCGCCAGCACCACTGCAAATTGCCCCACACGCTTCATCCCACGTTCCTCCCCTGCACTTCAAATCCCCATCGGCCCGCCGGACACGCCAAAGGCAAAAGCCGATCCTTGGGCGCGTGTATTATACTTTTGTTTACGAATAAAAGCAACAGGAAAAACAAATTTATTCCATCGGCGCTTTTGACGGTGTGAAGCCCGGAGCCCGGCGTCATGCACTATAATGAAACGAGCGCGCAGCTTATTCTCGAACGGCTCGGTCCCCTCGGGAAAGGACGTGGAAGCCATGAAAGCGGAAGCCATGGAAACGGAGACCCCCTATCGCTCCCTGGAACGGCTCATTCCCATTCACCTCAAGGACAACCCGGCCCCCTACTACATCGCCAACATCCTTCGGGAGGCCATCTATCGCGGCCTGCTGGCGGACGGCGAGCCCCTGCATCAGAGCCTGCTCGCGGAACGCTTGAAGGTCAGTCCCATCCCGCTGCGCGAGGCGCTCCGCCTGCTGGAGACGGAGGGGCTGGTCGATTTCCGCGGCCGGCGCGGGGCCGTGGTCACGGGGCTGAGCGCCGGGGAGACGCGCGAGATCTACGAGATGCTCGCCGCCCTGGAGACGAACGTCCTGCGCATCGCCTTTCCCTCCATAACGGAGGAGACGATGGCCGCGGCGGAGAAGCTCCTCGACAAGATGGAGGCCGAGCCGGACTGCATCGTCTGGAGAGAGCGGAACATCCTGTTTCACACCCTGCTCTACGAGTCCGCCGACCGTCCCATGACGCTCGACCACATCGCCCGGCTTCGGCAGCAGGTGGACCGGTACATCCGCCTGCATCTCGCCTCCATGAGGGAGGAGTCCGAGACCCAGCACCGGGCCATCCTCGAGGCGGTCAGGGCAAGGGACCGCGACGCCGCGCTCGAGGCTTTGTCCCGGCACCTGGAGAAGACCTCCCGGGACCTGCAGAACTATATGAGCAAGGAGGAAGAGGAATAACATGGAAAAGACCGCCAGCACCGCTCCACGGAGACGGCCGCGAATCGTCCTGACTCTGATCGAACGCAGAGGAACCCATGGCTGCCACAGAGGGCACAGGGTCGGGGACACCTTCGACTACGACACCGAGCGCGGCAAACTTTGCCCCATGGCCCTGCACACGGGCTTCCCCTACATCGACATCCTGCGCTACGGGGGCTCCATCCCCCCCTGCAGGAGCACGGACTCCATCGCGTTCTGCTGCCCCGATCCTGACGTGATCAACGTCTTTCGCATCGACGTGGTCCCGGCCGACGAAGCCCGATAAGAGATAAGAACGGCTCCGTCCCTCCGCCCGGAGCGGCGGGACGCTTTTTTCGAACCCCTTTCAGGAGGTACTCACGTTCATGAAACGCCCTGTCGAACACAAGGATCTTCTCGGCTTCCACTTCCTGTCGAACCCCGCCTTCTCCCCCGACGGGGAGAGGATCGCCTACCGCCTCAGCCGTCCCGACCTGGAGAAAAACGGCTATGCGTCGGACATCTGGATCGCCGACCTCACCGCGGAGACGAACAGGCGGCTGACCGCCTCCGGCTCGGAGCAGTTCTTCTGCTGGAGCCTCGACGGGGCCCGGATCGTCTTCGCCTCGAAGCGGGGCGAACCCAGGTGTTCCCATGCAAAGGGAAATGCCGCGACCCGGTTCTACTCCATCGGCGTCGACGGCGGCGAGGCGGAGCTTCTCTTCGAGATTCCCCATGCCGCAAACGCCATCCAGGCGCTTCCCGGGGAGCGCTACCTGATCACGACGGTCTTCGAGCGCGAGTGCGACGGTCACAACCCCGAGGGCGCGGACATGATGGTCTTCGAGCAGCTTCCCTTCATGGCCAACGGCAAGGGGTACATCGGACAGCGGCGCATCGGTCTGGGCGTCTACGACGGGACGAAGGGCGAATTCACGCGCCTGACCCCGCCCCTGATGGACGTCGCGCGGACGGCCCTGAACGCGAAGCGCACCGCCGCGCTGCTCGTGGCCTCGGACTACAGGGACGTCAAGCTTCCCGACAACGCCGTCTACGAGCTGGACCTCGTCTCGGGGGACTGCCGGTGCCTTACGCCGAGCCTGGCGTATACCTTCAAGCACGCCGCCTGGAGCGACGGCGAGGTCGTCGTCACCGCCGCGGACCGCAGGAGCACGGGCGTCAACCAAAACGCGCGGGTCTACCACCTGCGGGACGGCAGGCTCGGCTGCCTGACCCCGGAGCTCGACTCCAGCCTGGGGCACGCCATCGTGGCGGACTCCGGCTACGGCTGCTCGGAGCTGAGCGGGGCCATCTTCCCCAGCGGCATGGGGCTGATCTGCTGCGCCACCGACGTCATGAAGAGCCGCATCTGCTCCGTGACGCCGGACGGACGCCTGAAGACCCTGACCTCGGCCGTCTCCGCCGTCATCGACTACGCGGTATCGGACCGCCGCATCGCCTACGTCGCCTACGAGGGGCTGAACCTCCCCGAGCTTCACGTCCTGGAGGGGGGCGCCGAGAGGCGCATCACCGCCTTCAACCGGCCGCTCTTCGAGGAGCTGAGCCTGTCGCAGCCCATCCACGTCTCCGTGGAGGGCGGCGACGGATGGGTCCTGGACGGATGGTACATGCGCCCCGTCAACTTCCGCGAGGGGGAGAGGTACCCCACGATCCTGCACATCCACGGCGGACCCAAGGCCGCCTTCGGAGACGTGTACCACCACGAGATGCAGTGCTGGGCCGCACGGGGCTACGCCGTCATCTACTGCAACCCCCGGGGCGGCGATGGGCGGGGCAGCGCGTTCGAGGACATCCGCGGACGCTATGGGGACGCCGATTACCGGGACCTGATGGCCTTCACGGACTGGTGCGTCAAGAATCTGAAGTTCATCGATCCCGAGCGTCTGGGGGTGACCGGCGGCTCCTACGGCGGCTACATGACGAACTGGATCATCACCCGGACGAACCGCTTCAAGGCGGCCGTCTCCCAGAGGGGCATCGCCAACTGGGTCTCCAAGTTCGGGGGCTGCGACATCGGCTACTACTACGTCGAGGACCAGCATCTGGGAACGCCTTGGAGCAACCCTGAGGCCGCGTGGGCGGAGTCGCCCGTGCGGTATGCCGACCGGGCCCGGACCCCCACCCTCTTCATCCATTCGACCGAGGACTTCCGCTGCGAGCTGAATCAGGGCTTTCAGATGTTCACCGCCCTGAAGGTCCTGGGCGTGGAGGCCAGAATGTGCGTCTTCAGGGGCGAGAACCACGAGCTCAGCCGCTCCGGCAAGCCCGCGAACAGGCTGGCGCGCCTGCGGGAGATCTGCGATTGGTTCGACGCGCACCTTTAGGAGAGAATAGCGGAGGCTGAAACAAGATGAACAAGATCACCTGCATCTGCCTGGGCGTCAGAAACATGGAGAGATCGATGAAATTTTACCGGGACGGTCTGGGATTCAAAACGGACTGCAGGGAGGACAATCCGCCCGTATGCTTTTTCGATACGCCGGGGACGAAATTTGAATTGTATCCCCTGGACCTCTTGGCAAAGGACATCGGCGGGGATAGTCCACTCCCAACAGGAAACGGATTTTGCGGCATTACCCTGGCATACAACGTAGCGGAGAAGAAGGACGTCGATAAAACCATCGAGTTGGTCGAAAATGCGGGAGGAACCGTCGTGAAGGAACCGCAGGATGTTTTCTGGGGCGGTTATCACGCATATTTTTCCGACCCCGACGGCTATTGTTGGGAAGTGGCATGGGAGCCGGATTTTCAATTCGACGAGAACGGTTTGCTGAAATTTTAACGGTGCGGCGATCCGGGCGATCGACCGCGCTCCAGCGACAGCAGCTCCTCCAGGGTGACGAACCGGAAGCCGCGGCGCAGCAGTTCCGGGACGGCCTGCCGTATTCCCTCGGCCGTCCCGGATACGGGGCGGTTCATGTGGCACAGGACGATGTCCCCCGGCCGGACGGAGAGCAGCCTGCGCCTCACCGCCCCCGCGGACAGCGTCCCGCCCTCGTCCCCGTTCACGCTGAACCCTGCGGCCCGACAGCCCAGCGCCTCCAGGATGCGCAGGGCCACGTCGTCGTAGTGCGCGGTTCCCGATCGAAAGAAAAGCGGCCGACGGCCCGTCATGGCCATGATGGGGCCGACGTTGGCCTCCACCTCCTCCACGGCCTCCGCAGCGCTCGCCGTCCCTTGGATTCCATAGGCCCGGCGGCCCGAGACCGACAGGGGACGGTGCTCCGCTCCGTGGTTGCCGATCTCGAAGAGCGGGTTGCCCGCGAGGGCCTTGGCCGTCCTCGGATGAGCGCGAATCCACCGCAGGTTGAGGAAGAGCGTCGCGGGGATCCCCTCCGACTCCAGAAAGGCGATCAGCCTCCGGTCATAATCGTCACGGCCCCGCCTCGCCCCGCCGCAGGCGTCGAACGTCAGGGCCACGACCCGGACCTCCACGGGAACCCGGCGCAGGATTCCGGGGAGGTCCATCCCCCACGCCGCGGGGCGCTCCTTCGCGAAGCGTGCGGCGATGTCCCGAGTCGACTCCGCAGCGCCCGCGCCACAGGACACGGCCAGACACAGCAGGCACGCCAGCAGCGACCCCGCGGGAAAAAAACGCCACCCGCTGCCCTTTCCGTTCTCCCTCCCGCTCATCTTCATCCCCCCCGTCGGCGGCACCTCATGCCCAGACAAAAGTATAGAAAATTACGGAGAATCGCATTTCGTCCTCCCCGTTTCTTGACAAACGCCTCGACCGGCCCTAGGATAACATTGTACTGCCCACGAACAAGACCTCATATCGTTTCGAAAGCATCCGCGTCAGACATTCAGATCGCCGAGGAGGACGCCATGATTACGGCTCGTATAGAGGATTACCTGGAGGAACTGTTTCTTCTGGAGAGTACCGGACGCACTGTGACCGTGACGGACTTGGCGGAGCGTCTGAAGATCACGAAGGGGACGGTCACGGCCACCGTCCAGAAACTCGTCGACCAGGGTTTTCTGAATCACGAACGGTACGGGGCGCTGCATCTGACGGACAGCGGGCGCCGTAAGGGGCTGGTCGTGTTCCGCCGGCACGAGGGCCTGAGGGCCTTCTTCCATGAGCTCCTGGGCCTGGACCGGGAGAAGTCCTCCGAGATGGCCTGCTGCATGGAGCATTATGTCGACGCCGTGACCGAGGAGCGGCTCTACGCCCTGCTCGAATATTTCCGGCGCGCCCGCGCGGAGCGGGCCCCCTGGGTGGACGAGGCCTTCACCGCCTTTGAGAAGCCGATCCTCCTGCCGCTCCCCCTGACCCTTTCGCCGGAGGGGGTCAAGGGGCAGATCATCCGCATCACGGCCGATGAGCCGCTGCGCAAGAAGCTCCTGGACTCCGGGCTGGCCTCCGGGACCAACGTCACCCTGCTTCAGGTCAAGGATGGCGAATACACCGTGCAGGTGAAGAGGCACACGGTGGACCTGTCGCTCAACGAGGCCGCAGCCGTCTGGATTCAGGCCAGCTGACATCCGTCGGCCGGCGCCTACGCCGAACCCCAAACATGGAGGGCGGTCTTCCCAGGAGGACCGCCCTTTTGCGTTTCCGACGCCTCCGCGAATCCATCGTTGACAAAGGGCCGCGGTCGGGTTATTGTCAAGTTGCGTTACGGCATCTAATCATTATTAATTGGAGGTTTTCGATACGATGGACGTCAAGACCGATTTTCGAGAGGTAAAGGTCCGACGCGGCAAATTGGCCGAGGCGGCTCCCGAGGCGATGAAGGCTTTGGGTTCCCTCAAGGATTCCGCCCTCAAGGAGGGTGTGTTGACGCTGAAGACCAAGGAGCTGATCGCCCTGATGCTCGCTCAGGCTACCCGCTGCATGCCCTGCATCATGACGCACGCACAGAACGCCATCGATGCGGGCGTCACCCGCGAGGAGGTGACGGAGGCTTTAGAGGTGGCCATCCTCATGGGCGGCGGGCCCGCCGCATCCTACGGCGGGATCGTTTTGGAGGTCTACGACCAGCTGAAGTCGAAGTAGGCCATTCCGAGCAGGGACTTCCATGCCCTTTTCGTCCGCCTGTCTCAGGGCACGAGAGGGGCATGGAAGTCGTTTTCGCCTCATTCATTCGCTCAGTCATTCGCTCATCGGGGAGGACCGCCATGGATAATCTTGCAGCTTCCGTTCAGGTCGTCTATCCGCTCTCGGCCTCCAGGTCCCGAGACCTGGAGACGATAGCCCGGCATATCGGCGCCGATCCGCGCTCTCTGCGTTATTTTCAGCCCAAGCGAAGGGTCCGTCATCTCTTTGCCCCTCGGGTGGACTACCGTGCGGCGGCGTTCGTCAAGCAGGAGCTTCTGGCGCGAGGGGGGGACGCAATCGTCGCGCGCCACGTCATCGACGGCAGGACGGAGCTCAGCGACATCCTCATGATGGGGACGGACGGACAGATCGCTGCCCTCCTCCAGAAGCTCCGATCCATGGACTGCTGGGGCCTGAAGTCGCTGAGAACGGCGCTTGCCGAGTCGCTGCAAAACGACGACATCGTCGAATGGACGCTTCCTCTGCCCGGAGGGCGCACGCTGACCCTGAACCGGACGACGAGGATCATGGGCATCCTGAACCTCACCCCGGACTCCTTCCATGCGCCCAGCCGCATCGCGGACGAGGCGGAGCTGCTGCATCGCGCGGAGGCCATGCTGAGCGCCGGCGCCGACATCCTGGATCTCGGTGCGGAGTCGACCCGTCCCGGCTCCGCGCCCACCCCCGAGTCCGAGGAGCTCGAGCGCCTGCTGCCCCGGCTCTCGGCGGTCCGCCGGGCCTTTCCCGAGGCCGTCCTGTCCGTGGACACCTACAAGGGCAACGTGGCTTTGGCCGCGGCCGACGCCGGGGCGGACATTATCAACGACGTCGGGGGATTCGATCTGGACGGGTCCATGCTGCCCTGCGCCGCCCAGACGGGACTGCCCTACGTGCTCTCCCACATCCAGGGGACCCCGGCGACCATGCAGGACTCCCCCTCCTACGACGACCTGCTGACCGAGATCCAGCTTTATTTTCAGGAGAAGATACACGAGGCGGAGCTTGCGGGCATGAGCCGGGACCGCATCATCCTGGATCCGGGGCTGGGCTTCGGCAAGCGCGGCGAGGACAACCTGCTGATCCTGAAGGAGCTGGAGAGCTTCCGTTCCCTCGGCCGCCCCCTCCTGATCGGCCACTCCCGCAAGGGCTTCACGGGCGCCGTGACCCGCGCCGCGGATGCGGCCGGCCGTCTTCAGGGGACCACGGCCATATCGGCCCTGCTGGAGGGACGGGCACAGATCCTGCGCGTCCATGACGTCGAGCAGAATCATCAGGCAATGCTCATGGCCCGGGCCATACGAGAAGTCGCCCCATGGCGGTCTTAGCCCTCGGCCTCGGCACGAACCTCGGGAACCGCCTCGGAAACCTTCGCCAGGCGGCACGGGCCATCGAGGAGGATATCGGGCCCATCCTTCGTGCCAGCGAGGTCTTCGAGACGGAGCCCTGGGGTGTGACCGACCAGCCGCATTTTCTCAACGCCTGTCTCTGCCTGGATATCGACGGGGAGTCGGACCCCGAGGCGCTTCTGGCCCCCCTGAAGGCCATCGAAAGACGGATGGGACGTAAGGAGACGATCCGCTGGGGCGCGCGCCTGATCGACATCGACATTCTGCTGATCGGGGACCGCATTTACGAGAGCCCCGCCCTGAGGATCCCCCACCTTCACCTGTCCGAGAGGTCCTTCGTGCTGACGCCGCTCATTCAGATCCTGCCCGGCTGGAACCACCCGCTGACGGGAAAGTCCCTCGAGGAGATGTCCGAGGCCCTGAAGGACGAGCCCTCCCCTCTCCGCATCGGTCCGTTCTGATCGTCCTCAACCGGCGGCGTCCTCACTTTTCCCCGGCTGGAGTTCCGGGCATCGCCGCGAAAACGATCGGAATGCCGTTGATCCGGAATGGCATTTTTCCTGAACAGCATTTTTCCTGAATGGTATTTTCCCTATGATATGATATGGAGGAGGCGAACGTCGCCTCCGGCCGTGGGTTTACGGCAAACCTCGGGCGGAGGGTGTTCCGCGGCAGTCTCACAATTGCGACTATTGGGGAGGAGATCTCGTATGGCAAAGTTTCGATGCATCCAGTGCAAAAAGGAATTCGAGGAGGACGCGAACGCCGCGACAAAGCGATGCCCTTCCTGCTTCGGCCGCTACCTTGAGTTGGTCTCCGGGGAGATGAAGCGCGGAAAGTCCTGGAGCGCAAAAAGTTTTTCCGTTAAGTGAGGGAGAGCGCCCCTCCTGCGCGGGACCGCCGCAGTCAGGGGCAACGATGAAAAGGAGCCGATGCCATGTCCTCAGTTTTGCCGCCGAACGGAGTCAGCCCGAACACCGTTTCCCCCGAGACCGATGAGGTGACCGCCGCCGAAACGGGCAGGGAGTCCCCTGCAGAGGAGGCGTCCGAGGGCTACGTCGCCCTGAAATGCACCTTCATCACGTCGAAACAGGTGGGGGACCTGTGCGGGGCGTTTTGTCTGATCTTCGAGGGAACGACGGGCAAGACTCTCTTTCAGGCTTTTTGGGTGACCCATGCGGACTCCCTCGCCGACCTCAGCCCCTCGCAGGGCTGGAGGACCTTCAACAGGCTTTCGTCCCGCATCGGGCCCTACGACAGGACCTGGGGGGACAAACTGGCCCCCCTGATTCCGGAACTTCTGTCCACAGCGGATCGGGCGGAGCTCTATCGGGCGGGACCTCAGGACGCCGAGCGAATCCTGTCCCGAATTTCGGAGGCGATCCGCAAGGGCTACGAACGCGTGAGCCATTACCTTTTGGACGTATCCTGCGATGTCGAGCGTCCGGGCAGGGCTGAACTTATCGAGGCCGGGCTCCTGGAGGCCCCCGAGGGAAGGGGAGGATCTTCCGAGGAAACGACTGCCGAGGAAGGCCCCAAATCGTTCTCGGGGATCCTCGTCCAATGCCTGCCTCTCGTCGACCCCATCCACGGCAAGCCCCTTGCAGACCTCGTCCCCGGGGATGTCCTGGAGGTGCGGATTCAAAGCACCGTGGGGGCTGGAGGCCTGGTCCAGCAGTTTCTGCAGGCCACGAAGCAGTCCAGCATATTCCCCGTCGAATCCATCGATCGGCGCAAGGACAAGACCTACGTCTACCTTACCATCAACGAGGAGATGCGCGGCCTCCTGACCCTGACCAAGGACCTGCGCCTTCGGACACGGCTCATGGCGAACGACAGACGAAGACGGATCGGCTTCTTCGATAACCTGATCTTCCTTCTGTTCCTGGGGTTGGCCCTGGCGGGCTTTTTCTGGGCGATCCGGTACCTGTTTTAACACGGTTCCGCCGCACCTTTACGGTCCCGTTATTCGCCCCCTCATAAACATGAGCCCGGACGAGGGCATGCTCGTCCGGGCCTTTTTGCATATCATACCGTATTGCGTTTTACCTCTTAGCCTGTGTCTTTCCCCTGCGGAGGAGGGACAGTCCCGGCACCAGAAGCGCAGCCGCCCCCAGGGCCAGCGCATCGCAGCTTCCGCCGCCGTTGTCCCCGCCCTTGCCTCCCTGGTCGGTGGGGCGCACCAGAACGTTCATCTCGGTGGTCTCCGATCGCTCTACGATCTTTTCCCTATCCGAGTCCGTTTTTATTTTGGCTACCGGTCCAAAGAAAATGATGTATTTAAGCTGCGCGAGCTGTTCATTGTAGTCTGAGCCTTTGTCCCCCAGCTGCTGTTTTGGCGTCACCCGGCACAGGAGCACCCGTCGGGGCAGTGGCACGGGAGCGACCACTCGAGGATCCTCACGAGAGTTATAAAAATCTACATTGGAAGCGTCAAGCATGGTCACGTCCAAAAGATCCTTCACGGACGATGTGATTTTCGGCTGATAAAAGTGACCGAAGCTGCTTCCCAGGGCATCAAGGA
>NZ_CALIAA010000233.1 GCF_938040765.1 uncultured Fretibacterium sp. | reverse complement strand
CCGGGAGCTTTCCCCCATGACGCGGGGGATCGTATATCGTGATCTCCTTTCACCTGATCCTGCCTGTAAGGAGCTGTAAATGACGAACACCGTTATCAAGATCGAGGGATTGGGCAAGAAGTACCTGTTGGCGCACAAATCGCCGCAGCGCTACATCGCGCTGCGGGACGTGCTGGTCGACCGGGCGAAACGCCTGGGGTGCAGGCTGCGCCATCCTTTCGCGAGGAGCGCGGGGGGGGAAAATCCGGCCGTCGAGGATTTCTGGGCCTTGTCGGACCTCTCCTTCGAGGTCGAGGAGGGGGAGCGCGTCGGGGTTATCGGGCGCAACGGGGCGGGCAAGTCCACGCTGCTCAAGATCCTGAGCCGCATCACGGAGCCCACGACGGGGCGCGTGTCCCTCAGGGGGCGCGTCGCCAGCCTGCTGGAGGTCGGGACGGGCTTTCACCCCGAGCTGACGGGGCGGGAGAACATCTATCTGAACGGCGCCATCCTTGGGATGAGCAAGGCGGAGATTCGGCGGAACTTCGACGCCATCGTGGACTTCGCGGGGGTGGAGAAGTTTTTGGACACGCCGGTGAAGCGCTACTCCAGCGGCATGTACGTGCGCCTGGCCTTCGCCGTGGCCGCTCACCTGGATACGGAGATCCTGATGATCGACGAGGTCCTGGCGGTGGGGGACGCGGAGTTCCAGAAGAAGTGCATGGGCAAGATGGACGAGGTGAGCCATAAGCAGGGCCGGACGATCCTGTTCGTCAGCCACAACATGGGGGCCGTCTCGCAGCTCTGTAATCGGGTGGTGTGCCTGGAGCGGGGCCGGGTGGCGCTGGACACGCCGGACGTCTCCGCCGGGGTGCGGGAGTACCTGAACGTCTCCAGGGATACGAGCGCGACGGCCGAGTGGAGGAACCCGGGCAGCCTCTTCGAGAACCCCTGGTTCAAGCCGCTGCGCTTCGGCCTCTACGGGGAGGATGGGAAGGCGATCTCGGGTCCTGTGGAACGCAAGGACAAGGTTTGGGTCGAGATCGAGGGGATTGTCGAGGTCCCGGACCCGGCGCTGTGCGTGGGGTACGCGCTGTATGGTGAGGATGGGGCCTTGCTT
>NZ_CALIAA010000232.1 GCF_938040765.1 uncultured Fretibacterium sp. | reverse complement strand
ATGGTCATCAACTTTGAAGCAAGGTATTGGTTCTTGGAATTGAAATCCTCATAATCTGCTGAGGTAATGACCAAGCTTCCCGGTCTACTGATACAGCCATGTATTTTGTAAATCTCCGCAAGACCGTAGACGGCAGAAAAGACCAGCTCCTCCTGCCCTATATAGGTCTTGTAGCCCTTCATGATTTTCTCCAGAAAGCAGTCATAATTCGTAGTTATGATTCCTGCAAGGCTTTTTTGAGAAAGCTCGCCCAGTGCGGCAATCTCATTTTCATATTCGGGAACCGGAATGGATTTTCTTTTGATATACGTGGCAATTTCTGCTTTGAAGGGAGCTGTGTTGTTTTGAACTGCGGTAAGGTACTCTTCATCGATATCACGCCATCCAGGATCGTCAAACCATCGTGCATTGAATTCCTCAGCGATGCGCTTGGCCACCTCCGGTAATGGATTATCGATCAGCCCCACCATATTTTCATAACGAGCCAGGGCAAAATCGTCATTCCTCAGTCGTTGGGCAAAAACCCCAAGAAGCTCCCGCCAGTTAGGCAGACAGTAATAGCGCCTTGTCAACCCCGAGCCGACAAAGAGAAACGGAATGGCGGGCAGTGACTTGATGAGCTCGTCCAGAGTAGTGATAATCAGCACATCCTTTTCGTTATTCTTTCCGCGCAAAGATCGGGAAAAAAACCATCAAGCCGGGGCGTAAATTCCACGACGGGAGTACCGATGGAAATGCCGATACTCCCGCCGCCTCAATATCAATTTTGATGTCAATTAATGTCTGACGTCAATGCTCTGCGTCCGCTTCGGAGAGCCGTTCCAGCAGGCTCTGGAGCCCCAGCGCCTTGGCCCAGGAGGCCTCCTGAAACTTGCCGTCCACCTTGCGGTACGGTGCGTCCGGCGTCTCGACGTTCAGGAGCTCGGTCGTCAGGCGCCCCCTGAGGCACAGCGGCCGTCCGGGGCCGGGCGGCTGGGCCTTCACCGCAACGCCCTTTCCATTCCTCTTCAAGACCTCGAACGAGCAGCCGTAGTCGCACACGCGGCAGCGCTTGACCTCCTTCGTCAGGTCCCAGGCCCTGCCCTTGTGCGCGGCGCGCCGGTCCGTCAGGGCTCCGACGGGGCAGACGGAGACACAGCGATTGCAGGAGACGCACTTCGACTCCTCCAGCGTCCGATCGTTGTCCGCGACGATGCGCGTTCCGTACCCACGCCCGGCGAAGGCCAGGACCTGGCGCTCCTCCTCCACCTGATAGCAGACCCGGACACACTTGCCGCAGAGGATGCACTTGCTGTCGTCCTTGGCGATGTAGGGACTGGAGAGGTCGATGCGGTCGGGCCTGCGGGTGCCCTCGTGCTCGCGGAAGCGGACCCCGTAGCGCCAGGCGTACTTCTGAAGCAGGCATTCCCCGGCCTTGTCGCAGGTCAGGCAGTCGTTGGGATGGCTGTCCAGCAGGAGCTGCAGGATCGCCCGACGGTATCGGACGATCCGATCCGTCTCGGTCCGGACGTCCATGCCGTCCCGGGCCAGCAGCGAGCAGGAGGTCTGGAGCTTGCGGCTTCCCTCCACCTCGACGATGCACAGACGGCAGGCGGAGACCACCGGAAGGCTTTTATCCTGGCAGAGGGCCGGAATCTCGATTCCAAGCTCCCGGGCCGCATCCATGACGGTCGTCCCGGACGGGACGGAGACCTCCCGCCCGTCGATCTTCAGGGTAATGTTCGCCATCGGGCCCGCCCTCTCAGCGTTTCACGACCGCGCCCACCGGGCAGACGGCAGCGCAGGCTCCGCACTTGACGCATCGGGCGGTGTCGATGACGTGCCGCTCCTTGGGCTTGCCGGCGATGCAGGAGGCGGGGCACCCGCGCGCACATCGGGTGCAGCCGATGCACTTCTCCGTGACGAAGTAGGAGAGCAGCGCCTTGCAGGCGTGCGCGGGGCACGTTTTTTCCCCGACGTGCGCCTCGTACTCGCTGCGGAAGTAGTGAAGCGTGCTGAGCACCGGGGTCGCGGCGGTCTGCCCCAGGCCGCAGAGCGAGGTGGCGGTGATCACGTCGCCCAAGTCCTCCAGGACGGCGAGGTCCTCCGCCTCGCCCCGCCCGCCGGTAATCTTCTCCAGGGTCTCGAGCATCCGCTTGGTCCCCTCGCGGCAGGGCACGCACTTGCCGCAGGACTCCTCGACGGTGAACTCCAGGAAGAAGCGCGCGATGTCCACCATGCAGTCGGAGTCGTCCATCACGACCATGCCGCCCGACCCCATGATGGAGCCGATCCTCGCGAGGGAGGCGAAGTCCACGGGGGTATCGAACAGCTCCCGCGGAATGCAGCCGCCCGAGGGTCCGCCGGTCTGGACGGCCTTCACTTCGTGCCCCTCCGCGGCGCCCCCGCCGATCCCGTAGACGATCGACTCGATCGTGGTCCCCATGGGGACCTCCACGAGCCCGGCGTTGCACACCTTGCCCACGAGCGAGAACACCTTGGTGCCCGGCGAGTCCTCCGTCCCGATCCCCAGGAACCAGTCCGCACCCCTGTCCATGATCAGGGGGACGTTCGCAAAGGTCTCCACGTTGTTGATGATCGTGGGACAGTCCCAAAGCCCCCTGTGGGACGTGCGGTAGACCTTGGTCCGCGGCATCCCCCGCTTGCCCTCGATGGACTCGATCAGCGCCGTCCCCTCGCCGCAGACGAAGGCGCCCGAGCCGAGCCGGAGCTCGATGTCGAAGCCGAAGTCCGAGCCCAGGATCCCGCGCCCCAGAAGGCCGCGTTCCCGGGCCTGGGCGATGGCGATTTTCAGGTGCTCCACCGCCAGCGGGTACTCGGCACGGACGTAGATGAAGCCCATATTCGCTCCGACCGCATAGCCGGCGATGGCCATGCCCTCCAGGACGGAGTGGGGATCGTTCTCCAGGACGGAGCGGTCCATGAAGGCCCCGGGGTCGCCCTCGTCCGCGTTGCAGACGATGTACTTCTGAGGCACGTCGTGACGGAGGGCCTCCGCCCACTTCTTCCCCGTCGGGAACCCCGCTCCGCCCCGGCCCCTGAGGTTGGAGCGCGTCATCTCCCCGACGACCTCGTCCGGGGTCATCTCCGTCAGGACCCTGGACAGGGCGGCGTATCCGCCGAGCGCCACGTAATCCTCCACATTTTTGGGATCGATGATGGAGCAGTTGCGCAGCACGAGCCGAAGCTGCTTCTCGTAAAAGCTCCCGGTCAGACGATACTCCCCGTCGACGAGCGCGACGTCCGTCCTCTCCCGCAGACGTTCGTCCAAACGGGCACGGGCACTCTCCCTCAGACTCACGAGCGCCTCCGCGTCAAGCCCCCTCACCATCTCCACAATCGTAGCTGTCATCGACATTCCCCTCCCGTGTATTCCGCGCTGAACCGGCAACCCCCAAGGAAACCTCCGCCGGCTGGCCTATCGGTATTTGTCCAGAGTGGCTTTGAGCTTCTCCGGCGTCAGGTTTCCGTACTGTTCCCCGTCGATGGCGATAACCGGGGCGATGCCGCAGGCCCCGAGGCACCGCGTCGGCGTGATGGAGAACTGGAGGTCCGGGGTCGTCTCCCCGGCCTTGATTCCAAGCTCGCGCTCGAGGGCCTGCATGACGGTCTCGACGCCCTTGACGTAGCAGGCCGTGCCCAGGCAGACGCTGATGTCGTGCCGCCCCTTGGGGATGAAGGTGAACTGGGAATAGAAGGTCGCCACGCCGTAGACCTCCGACATCGGAACCCTGAGCTCCTTCGACACGATCTCCAGCACCTCCTTGGGGAGGTACCCGAAGCGGGACTGCGCATCCTGCAGGACGGGCATCAGCACACCCTTGCGCAACCTGTTGTCGTCTATGAAGCTACGGAACGCCTGAATCTTCTCGCGGTTTGCCTCCATATCGAACGTGAAAACAGCCATTCTAGGAAACCCCCTCCGTGT
Organism: uncultured Fretibacterium sp.; assembly: GCF_938040765.1. Classification (GTDB taxonomy): domain Bacteria; phylum Synergistota; class Synergistia; order Synergistales; family Aminobacteriaceae; genus CAJPSE01. Next base: position 9,090 of record NZ_CALIAA010000232.1, on the reverse strand, counting down.
CGGCCCGCGGAGCCGGGGACACACCCCTCCCCGACGCCCGGTTATGGTACAATCTACAGCAGGTTGACTAGTTGAACATTTCATTCAATTTTTGGCTGATCCTATTGTAGCGTCAAAATGCCGAATTGACCACCATCCAAAAATTTTTCATCGAAATTTCCGGATGGGGCCCGACAGGCGTTTTGAGGGCATGCCATTTGAGGAGGAAGCCCGAGTGTGGCGAAAAGGGGGTTGCGGACTTGGTTAAATTGAATATCGACGGACACGGCGTCGAGGTCGCTCCGGGGACGACGATCATCGAGGCGGCCCGTTCGGTGGGGGTGGAGATTCCCAATCTCTGTTACGACAAGCATCTGACCGCGTTTTCGGGGTGCCGGATGTGCGTGGTCGAGCTCGAGGGGTCGAAGAAGCTCGTGACCTCCTGTTCGACCCTGGTCAAGGAGGGCATGGTCGTCAAGACAAAGACGGATCGGATCGTCCGCTACCGCAAGAGCCTCCTGGACCTCATCCTGGGGAACCACCCGCAGGACTGCCTGACCTGCGAGAAGGTCGGGAACTGCAAGCTGCAGGACCTGTGCTACGAGTACGGGGTCCAGAAGAGCCGCTGGCCGCGCACGAACACCGTCTTTCCCCTGGACGAGGCCAACCCCGTCATGATCCGCGACCAGAACAAGTGCATCAAGTGCGGCAAGTGCGTCCGGGTCTGCCGCGAGATTCAGGTGACGGGGACCGTCGACTTCGTGGGGCGCGGGGTGAACTCGACGGTCACGACGTCCTTCGACCGCCCCATCGACCGCGAGATCTGCCGGATGTGCGGGCAGTGCGTCGCCGCCTGTCCCACGGGCGCGCTGATCAACAAGCATTTCGTCGGAACCCGTCCCTGGGAGGTCACGAAGGTGCGGACCACCTGTCCCTTCTGCGGCACGGGCTGCAACTTCGACCTGAACGTCAAGAACGGACGCGTCGTGGGCGTGACGCCCGCGGAGGACGCCCCCATCAACGGCACGCAGCTCTGCGTCAAGGGGCGCTTCCACACCGACCTGATTCACAGCCCGGACCGGCTGACCCACCCCCTGATCAAGGTGGACGGCAAGTTCGAGCGGACGACGTGGGACAAGGCCATCCGGTTCGCCGCCGACCGTTTCTCCCAAATCGTGGAGCGGTACGGGCCGGACTCGGTCGCGGGGCTCTCCTCGGCCCGCTGCACCAACGAGGACAATTTCGTATTCCAGAAGTTCATGCGCGCGGCGATCGGCACCAACAACGTCGATCACTGCGCCCGGACCTGACACGCTCCCACGGTCGCAGGTCTTGCGACCTCATTGGGAAGCGGCGCCATGACGAACTCGGTGAACGAAATCCTGGACGAGGACCTGCTCTTCGTCATCGGGTCCAACACCACCGAGGCGCATCCCGTCATCGGCATCAAGATGAAACAGGCCGTGCGCCGGGGCACGAAGCTGATCGTCGTGGACCCGCGCCGCACGGAGCTCGCGGGGATGGCGGACCTGTGGCTGCCCCTGCGCTCGGGCACCGACATCGCCCTGATCAACGGGATGATGCGCATCATCGTCAAGGAGGGCTGGCAGGACGAGGCCTACATCAAAGAGCGCTGCGAGGGGTACGAGGCCCTGCTGGAGTGCATCGAGTCCTACACTCCCGAGCGGGTCGAGGCCATCACGGGCATTCCGCGCGAGCAGCTGCACGAGGCCGCGCGCCTCTACGCCACGACCCGGAAGGCGGGCATCTTCTACACGCTCGGGATTACGGAGCACATCTGCGGGACGAACAACGTCAAGAACCTCGCCAACCTGGGGCTCCTGACGGGGCATATCGGGTTTCCGAGCGCGGGGATCAACCCCCTGCGCGGACAGAACAACGTCCAGGGCGCCTGCGACATGGCCGCGCTGCCCACGGACTTCCCGGGCTACCAGAAGGTGACGGACCCGGAGAAGCTGGCCTTCTTCGAGAAGCTCTGGGGGCGGAAGCTCTCCGGCAAGCCGGGCTACAAGATCCCCGAGATGTTCGACGCCGCCCATGAGGGGACCCTCAAGGCGATGTTCGTCATGGGCGAGGACCCCGTCATGACCGACCCCGACGCCAACCACGTCAAAAAGGGGTTCGAGGCCATGGAGTTCGTCGCGGTGCAGGAGATCTTCATGTCCGAGACGGCGAAGCTCGCCGACGTGATCTTCCCCGCAACCTGCTACGCTGAGAAGGAGGGGACCTTCACCGCCTCCGAGCGGCGGGTGCAGCGCGTCCGGAAGGCCGTGGAGCCGCCGGGGGAGGCCCGCGTCGACTGGCAGATCGTCGCATCCATCGCCCAAGCGATGGGCGCGAAGGGGTTCGACTGGCGGACGTCGGAGGACGTCTTCGAGGAGATGCGCGCCGCCATCCCCCAGTACCGCGGCATGACCTACGAGCGCATGGGGACGACGGGGCTGCAGTGGCCCTGCCCGACGGTGGATCACCCCGGGACCCTCTACCTCCACAAGGACACCTTCTCCATCGGAAAGGGCAAAATGGTCCCGATCGAGCATGTGGAGCCGGCCGAGCCGCCCTGCGAGGAGTACCCCTTCCTGCTCATCACGGGACGCAGGCTGGAGCACTACAACGTCACGACACGCTTCTCCCCGACGCTCGACGCCATCGTGCCCTGCGAGATGGCGGAGATGAACCCCGAGGATGCCCGCAGGCTGGGGCTTGCCGAGGGGCAGCTGGCCCGCGTGACCTCGCGGCGCGGACAGGTGGTCACCCGCGTGACGGTCACGGACAGGGTCAAGCCCGGCTCGCTCTTCATGACCTTCCACTTCAAGGAGTCCCCCGTGAACGAGCTGACCATCGGCGCCTACGACCCCATAACGCTCACCGCGGAGTACAAGGTCTGTGCCGTCCGCATCGAAAAGGTCGAGAGCGGCTACGACCCCGTGAAGATCGAGCGGTTCGTCAACCTGCGCCATGTCGTCGGCTTCGACAAAGGCTAAAGGGCCGGAAAGACTCTGGGGACGCTGCCCCCAGGCCCCCGGCCGGGGAACGAGTTCCCCGGCACCCCCATCTATCTTTTCCGGTACGGGGGTTTTACCCCCGTACCGGAAAAGATCAAAGGGTTCCAAGGGACAAGTCCCTTGGCGGGGTTTGGGGCAGAGCCCCAAAGTTTTCTCCGGTCTTTAGCTTTTGTCCATGCTCACGGCCGCGGTGCTGGCGGGCGGGCAAAGCACCCGCATGGGGTGGGACAAGGCGTCGCTCCTTCTGGACGGGGTCCCGCTGCTGAAGGTTATGACGGACCGGGCCGCCTCCTGCGCGGACGAGGTGCTGGTCGTGGGCCGCGCGGGCTTTCCGGGCCTTGCGGGCGTGAGGTTCGTCCCGGACCTCGGCGGCCCGCCCAGTTCCATGCGGGGGCTCCACGCGGCGCTGACCCATGCGCGGGGGGAGTTCGTCCTGTTGCTCCCCTGCGATATGCCCTTTTTCGATGTCGGTCTGGTGGAGCATATGAAAGGGCTCCGTCCCGGGGCGGACGTGATTCTGCCGTACCCGGGCGGGCGCTGTGAGCCCCTCTGCGCGCTCTATCGCGCCTCGCTTGCGGTGCGGGCGGGGGCGCTGCTGGAGGAAGGGCGCCTGAAGCTCCGGTCCCTGCTGGAGGGACCGGAGCTTCATGTTCGCCTGGTCGCGGAGGGCGGCTATCCCTTTGCGGAGGACGCTTTTTTCAATATCAATACGCCGGAGGACTATCGCCGGGCCCTCGGGCTCCGGCGGGAGCGAAACGGCGGAAACGGGAGGCGGACATGAGGGATCTCAGAAGGGAAGACAGGGAGAGGAACGACGGCCGGACGAGCGTTGAGCTGGAGACGGCGCTGGCGCTGATCGAACGCGACGTCGCCCCTATCGTCGAGACGGAGCGGGTCCCTCCGGCCGAGGGCCTGGGGCGGGTGCTCTCCGAGGCTGTCCGGATGGAGGGGGACCTTCCGCCGTTCGACCGTTCGCCGCTGGACGGCTATGCGCTGCGGAGCGCGGACACGCAGGGGGCGGCTCCGGACGCTCCCGTCGTCCTGTCCGTTGCGGACACGGTCCACGCAGGGCGCATGGGGGATATCGCGGTCGTCCCCGGCACAGCCGTGCGTCTGATGACCGGCGCCCCGATCCCCGAGGGCGCGGACTGCGTCGTCCCCTTCGAGCGGGTGGAGGAGGGCGGGGAGACTATCCGCCTCTCGTCCCCGTTGAGGCGCCACGAGAACTACTGTTTTCGCGGCGAGGACATCCGGGCCGGGGCGGTCGCCGCGCGCGCGGGGACGAGGGTGGACTCCCGGTCCATCGGGGTCCTGGCCTCGTCGGGTCTGGCCCTGCTCCCGGTCCGCCGCCGTCCGCGAATCGCCGTCTTCTCGACGGGCGACGAGCTCGTTCCGCCGGGGACGCCCCTCGGACCGGGAAAGATTCGAGATTCCAACTCCCTGGTCATGGACTTCGCGCTCCGGGAGCTCGCCCATGGGCTGGCTCCCCGGAACCTCGGCCATATGCCCGACGACGTGGAGCACGTCGCCGAGGTTATCCGCGGGCTCTCGGACTGCGACCTGGTCGTGACCTCCGGCGGGGTGTCCACGGGGGACAAGGATATCTTTCACGATGTGTTCGACCGGCTCGGGGCCCACACGATCTTTCGCCGGGTGAAGGTGAAGCCGGGGACCCCCGTGATGGTCGTCCGCATGGGCCGGACGGTCCTGGCCGCGCTCTCCGGGAACCCGTTTGCGATGTTCGTGAACCTCCAGCTCTTCGTCCGCCCGGTCCTCGCGGCCCTGACGGGGGACGTGGGGCTGGCGCTGCGGCCGGAGACGGCGGAGATGGAAAACGACTACCCCAAGGGAAGCCCGATGCGCCGGTTCCTGCGGGCGGCGCTCCACGGCCCGCGCGTCCGTGTGCCCGAGCCTGGGGAGAACTCCCCGGGGATGATCGCCAATGTGGCGGACAGCGACGTGCTGATCGACATCCCCGCCGGAAACGGCGGGCTGCGCGCGGGCGACGCCGTGCGGATCTGGCGGGCCCGATAAGGGGCCGGCCCTGCCTGCCGCGCAAGCGCCTCGATCGGTTGAGATGTCTTTCCTTCTTCCCCTGACCGCCCGCCCGCCGGTCGTCTGCATCTGTGGGGCCAAGAAGTCGGGCAAGACGCTGTTGATGGCACGGCTGGTGCGGCATCTCTCGGAGCTCGGCCTGGCCGTTGGGACCCTCAAGCACGACGGGCACGATTTCGATTTGGGCGGGAGCCCGGACCGGGAGGGGACGGACAGCTGGCGGCACCGCGCGGCGGGCGCCAGGGCGTCGGCCGTATTCTCGGCTCGGCGCTGGGCGCTCTTCCGGGACGGGGAGCCGGAGCTGGAGACGCTCCTGGACCTGATGTCCGACATGGACCTGATCCTGGCCGAGGGACTGAAGGGGTCGGAATGGCCCAAGGTCGTCGTCCTGGGGGGCGAGCCGGTCCCGATAGCCCCGCCGGTCTGGGCCGCAGTGGGGCCGGAGACCGCCAACGCATTTGCGGCGCCGTGCTTCGCCCCGGACGACGTCGCGGGAATCGCCAGGCTGATCCTGTCTGGAATGCCGCGCGGAGGTGAGGTCATGAGTCAAAATATGAGCCTAAAGGGGAAGGATCACCCGGCGAATACCGAGGAGAAGGGCGGTGGAGAGGCCCGCCGCGACGACCTGCTTTGGAAGGACCTGCTGTCCCGATTCTTCGTCCCCATGCTCCACTCTCTTCTGCCCGAGCTGGCCCGCGATATCGACGACAAACGGGACGTCGTTTTCCTCGATAAGGAACTGCGTCGGCTGGCACGTTTTACCCGAAGGCCGGAGGGGGGAGAGCCGGACGAGAACCGCTTCGTCGATCTCCTGGCGGATGTTCCTCTCCGCTCCGGCGAAAACGCCTGGATTCTCCTTCATGCGGAGGTGCAAGGCAGGGGCGGAAACGAGGACTTTCCCCTCAGGATGCACCGTTACCGGGGGTTGCTGGAGGGACGCTACCGAAGGCCTGTGATTGCGTTGGCCCTTCTCATCGAGCCGTTGTCAAAGGCGCAGTCGAGCGGCGTCTATTGCTGGGAGGGCTACAGGACCAAGGTGAGCTACGAGTTCCCGGTTTTCAGGATTTACGAGGGGGACGAGGAAGCATTGAAGGCGAGCGAAAACCCCTTCGATTGGGCGCATCTGGCGGGGCTTCGGGCGTGGAAGAGCCGGGGCAGCGAGGCGCGCAAGCTGGATTACCTTAAGGAGATGCTGGGCCTTTTGGACAAGCGGGGCTGGAGTCACGATGACAAGGCACAGTTACTGACCTTCATGGAGGGTGTTATTCATCTGACGGAGGACGGGAGCTCACGGGAGTACGAGGAGTGGGAAGAAGAGCTGGAACGAGCGAAGGAGGCGGGACGCATGTACGTCAGCATCATGGAGCGCAAGGGTATTGAAAAAGGCAGGACCGAGGGCATTCAGCTCGGCAGGACCGAGGGCATTCAGCTCGGAGAGGCAAGAGGCATTCAGCTTGGCAGGTCCGAGGGTATCCGGCTCGCCCGGATGGAGACGGCCCGGAAGCTGCTTCGCATGGGGTTGGAGCCCGCCAAGGTCGCCGAGGCCACCAGCCTCACCCTCGAAGAGGTCGATGCTCTGTAAGCAGACAACCGCCTTCCGTGAGGCGTCAGCCTCGCGGGGCGCGTTGGGCGCTTACGTCGAAGCGAAGCCTTGAGGCTTTGATTCGACGCAGTGAGATGATATCGTTTTTTCCAAGCCCCAAAATTGAACGGTAAACGAAGGAGGGGCGTGCCGTGCCCCAGGTATTGTCGAACAGACGAGTTTCTCGGGACTTTTATCTTATGAGGGTGGCACAGCCCAACGGCGCCCGAATGGGGCAGTTCTGTATGCTGCGCGCCTGGGGCCGCTATCCCCTTCTCTCGCGTCCCGTCAGCGTCTTCGACGCCGACGCCGAAACGCTGAGCTTCCTGTATCGGGCGGTCGGCGAGGGCACGGACCTGCTCTCACGGTGCCGGGAGGGGGACGCGGTCGAGACCGGGCGGGTCCTGGGCAACGCCTTTCCCCTCGTCTCGGGAAGGGTCGCCCTGGTGGGCGGCGGGGCCGGCATCGCCCCCCTCTACCTCGCCGCGAGGACCCTCGGGGCGCACGGTCCGGCGACGGCCGTCGACCTCTTTCTCGGTTTCAGCGACGAGGTCCTGCTGGCCGAGGAGTACCGCGCCGTCGGCGACAGGACCACGGTGAAGGTCGGGGGCTTCATCACGGACGAGATCGACCCCGGAGACTACGACTGCGTGCTGACCTGCGGTCCGGAGGTCATGATGAGGACGCTTTACGGCAAATGCCGAGCCTCCGGGACGAAGCTCTACGTCAGCCTGGAAAAGAGGATGGCCTGCGGCTTCGGCGCGTGTCTCGCCTGCAGCTGTGGAACGACGAGGGGGCGCAGGAAGGTCTGCACGGACGGCCCCGTCTTCCCCGCAGAGGAGGTGTTCTGACGATGGCGAATGCGGCGTGCCCGGCGGTGAGCTTCGCCGGGGTCGCGATGAAGAACCCCGTAGTGCTCGCCTCGGGCACCTGCGGATTCGGGCGCGAGCTCGGCGGATACTTCGACATCTCGAGGCTCGGCGGGATCGCCTCCAAGGGGCTCACGCTGAACCCGCGCAGCGGCAACGAGGGCATCCGCGTCTGGGAGACGCCCAGCGGGCTCATGAACAGCATCGGGCTGGAGAACCCCGGCGTGCGCGGTTTCCTCGAGGACGAGCTCGACTGGATCAACGGGCACGACGTGGCGAACATCGTCAACCTGGGAGGGCACAGCATCGAGGACTACATCGAGGGCGTTTCGCTCCTCAACGACGCGAAGCTCGACCTGCTGGAGCTCAACATCTCCTGTCCCAACGTGAAGCAGGGCGGCATGAACTTCGGGGTCAGGACGGAGACGGCGCGCGAGGTCGTCCGCATCCTGCGCCGGGAGTGCCGGCACAAGCTCGTCGTCAAGCTCTCCCCCAACGCGGAGGACATCGTGGCCCTCGCCCGGGCCTGCGAGGAGGAGGGGGCGGACGGCCTTTCGCTCACGAACACCTACCTCGCGCTGGCCGTCGATATCGACAGGCGCAGGCCAGTCTTCGAGAACGTCTATGCCGGCCTCTCGGGCCCGGCCGTCCGGCCGATCTCGCTGCGCATGACGCATCAGGTCGCCCACGCGGTCAAGATCCCCGTCATGGGGATCGGAGGCATCGCCGCCTGGCGCGATGCGGTGGAGTTCATCATGGCCGGCGCGACGGCGGTGCAGGTCGGCACCGCGACCTTCACTAACCCGGACATCGCCTTGGATATCATCGAGGGGATCGAGGCCTTCATGGAGAAGGAGGGTATCGCGAACCTCTCCGAGATCCGGGGAATCGTGTGATTCAAAACCCCGGTCCCCCACATGCTTCGTCGTTCTCGCCCCTTGTGATCGGCACGCGGTCGCGAGTACCCGAGGAAAGACGGCAAAATCGTCACGCCGGCAAATGGTTTGCAAATGGTTCAGAGCGGGAATGGGGGGTATAATAGCCTCCATGCCAAGACAGGGTTCCGGTCCGCGGCGTCGTGAAATCCATCATAACGAGAGAGGTCGTTCCGAATGACAATCCGCAGGAAGCTGTATCTGATGCTGTTCTTCGTGCTCTTCGTAATTGCGGCCATGACGGCCGTCACCTATGTCCGCGGCCGGTCGGTCATCATAGGTCTGGTGAATTCCGCAGCGATGGACACCGTCAAGGCTTCCGCCAAAGCCATCGATGCGCGCTTCGATACGGCCGTCTCCGTCCTTGATACCGCGGCCGAGGTCGTGCGGCAGAACTGGCTGCAGTCAAGCGTCAACGACGAGCAGGCCATCGTCGCCACCACCGATTTCTTCATGCCGATCGTCGATGACCCCTACGACTTCGGCCGCATCGCCGCCACCAACGCGCTCTCCGATGTCTATGCCATGGGCGGCAAGCCGCTGATGGCGCTGGCCATCGTCGGCATGCCCATCAACGTGCTGCCGCACGATGTCATCGCCCGCATCCTGGAAGGCGGTCAGTCAGTCTGCCGTGACGCCGGCGT
>NZ_CALIAA010000231.1 GCF_938040765.1 uncultured Fretibacterium sp. | reverse complement strand
TCGCCCTGACCGAGGCCAGCGGCGGCGGCATGCTGGGCCTGTTCTCCTCGCGCCGGGCCGCTGCGGAGGCCGCCGAGGGCTCCGGGGAGGACCGGAACGAGCTGTTCTTCCGGACGCCGGGGACGGATCGGTATTGGTGGAGCCCCCTGCGTTTCTCGGACTCCGCGCGGGCCTCGGTCCTGAAACGATGGGGACGTGCCGTGGACGGTTCCACGCTGACGGTCCCGCAGGAACGGGCCGCGGCCAAGGAGGAGTTCCGCGCCGCGCCCGTGGGGCTGCCGGAGGAGTTCGGCGTCAGTTCCGATCAGGAGCCCGGCTCCTCCTTGGAGGTGGGCGACGTGATCTTCAACCCCGTTCCCCGGCCGCGGAGCAACTGATTTTCTGAATTTTCCCCGGGCGTGGCTGATCGGAGCTGTTTTCAGAACCTTGGGCGGCTTGACCAAAGACGACAGACGATTGCAGGAGGGATTTGGCGATGAAAATGAAGTGGAGAGATGGGTTGTTTTCGGCGGCGGGGCTGCTCGTTTTTTGTGCATTCTGTGCGGCGGGCGCGACCATGGCGTCGGATGTACTGGTCGGCGCCTGCATCTACAAGTTTGACGACACCTTCATGAAGGGCGTGCGCAGGAACATGGTCTCGGAGATGAAGAAGCTGGGGGGCGAGCTGGAGGTCGCGGACTCGCAGAACCAGCAGCCGGTCCAGGACGGCCAGGTGGGCGCCTTCATCAACAAGGGGGCGAAGGCGCTGATCGTCAATCTCGTCAATCCCGTGGACCGGGCGGTGGCCGCTTCGCTCCTGGAGAAGGCCAGGGCGGCGAACCTGCCGATCGTCTTTCTCAACCGCGAGCCGGACGCCGAGGTCATGAAGTCCTACGATAAGGCCTGCTACGTCGGGACCCACGCGGAGGAGTCCGGAAGGCTTTTGGGCGAGCTGATCGTGGACTACTTCAAGGGACATCCCGAGGCGGACAGGAACGGGGATGGCAAAATTCAGTACGTCATGCTGCGCGGCGGAGAGGGGCAGCAGGACGCCATCCTGCGAACGGAGTTCTCCGTCAAGGCGATGAAGGACGGCGGGTTCGAGGTGGAAGAACTGGCCAGCGAAACGGCAAACTGGGACAAGGCCCAGGGCGCCGAGAGGATGAAGGGCTTCATCGCCTCCGTGGGGCTGGACAGGATCGAGGCCGTGGTGGCGAACAACGACAGCATGGCCCTGGGCGCCATCGCCGCACTGAAGGCCGAGGGCTATAACCTGGGCGACGCCGCGAAGTACATCCCCGTTGTGGGCGTGGATGCCACGGCGCCGGCACTCGAGGCCATGGGCCAGGGTACCCTGCTGGGCACGGTGCTGAACGACGCCCGGAGCCAGGGAGCCGCCGCGGTCCGAGCCGCCTTCGCGGCCGCGCAGGGCCGGGCCATCGACAAGGAGACCGTCGGCTACGAGGTGACCGACGGAAAGTACATCTGGATTCCTTATATGAAGGTCACGACCGAGAACTTCAAGAGATTGATGTAGGCGGGCGATCCGGTGTCCGGTAAACTTCGGAGAGGTCCTTCATGTCCGTTCTGATCTGCGGCGGGGCCGGCTACATCGGTTCCCATAATGTGCGGGCCCTGCTGGACCGGGGCGAGAGCGTGGTGGTGCTGGACAACCTCTGGACCGGACACCGGGCGGCGCTGCCGGAGTCCGTGCCCTTCTACGAGGGCGACGTCCGAGACGCGGCGCTGCTAGACAGGATCATGGGCGAACATCCCATAGAGGCGGTCGTTCACTTCTGCGCCTGCTCCCTGGTGGGAGAAAGCGTCGAGCGGCCGCTCCGCTACTTCAACAACAACGTGTACGGGATGCAGGTCCTGCTGGAGGCGATGGAGCGGCACGGCCTGGACAGGATCGTGTTCTCCTCCTCCGCGTCGGTCTACGGCGAGCCGAAGCGCGTCCCCATCACGGAGGACGACGAGACCCTGCCCACCAACCCCTACGGCGAGACCAAGCGGATGATGGAGCGCATGATGCACTGGGTGGGGCTGCGGCACGGCATCCGATACGTCTCGCTGCGCTACTTCAACGTGGCGGGAGCGCGCGAGGACGGCAGCATCGGCGAGGATCACCGGTGCGAGACGCATCTGGTGCCCATCATCCTCCAGGTTCCGGTGGGCCGGCGGACGCACGTCACGATCTACGGGGACGATTACCCCACGCCGGACGGCACCTGCATCCGGGATTACGTCCATATCTCCGACCTGGCCGATGCGCACCTCCGGGCATTGGACCACCTCCGCGGAGGCGGGGAGGGCGGCATCTTCAACCTGGGCAGCGGAGACGGTTACTCGGTGAGGGCGATGATCGAGGCGGCCCGCGCCGTGACGGGCCACGCGATTCCCGTGGAGGTCGGCCCGCGCCGTGCGGGCGACCCGGCGCGGCTGGTGGCCGACAGCACGAGGGCAAGGAAGATCCTGGGCTGGACCCCGCGCGTCACCAACATGGAGGATATCGTCGCGACGGCGTGGAACTGGCACCGCAGCCACCCGGACGGGTACGGGGACTGAGGCCGTACGGCTATTGGGCTTAGGGGAAAGGTGGGATGGAGTGTGGCGGCACTCAATTTCAACACGGCGAACTCCACGTTCAGGCAGCTCTTTGGCAACGGACTGAGCTACCACGTCCCCGCCTTCCAGCGGGATTACTCCTGGACGGAGGACGAGTGGGACGACCTGTGGCAGGACCTCCTCGGGCTGTTCGAGCCCGACGGGGAGCCCGCGCACTATATGGGATACCTGGTCCTGCAGTCCTCGGACAGCAAACGTTTCGACATCATCGACGGCCAGCAGCGCCTCACGACGATCAGCGTGATGCTCCTGGCCGGATTAGGGCATCTTCAGGACCTTGTGGAGGCCGAGTTGGATGCTGAAAGGAACATCGTAAGGAAAGAGCAGCTTCGGGGAAGCTATATCGGCTACCTCGACCCGGTGACGTTGGTGCCGCGTTCCAAGCTGGAACTGAACCGGCACAACAACCGCTTTTATCAGAACTATCTGGTTCCCCTCGAAAATCTGCCCCAGAGGGGACTCAACGCCTCGGAGCATCAGCTGCGCAAGGCCTTCATCTGGTTCAGGGAGCGCATCAGAGCCCGATGCGGCATGACGGTCTCCAGCGGGGAGAATCTGGCGGCCTTTCTGGACTCCCTCGTGGACAAACTTTTTTTCACCGTCATCACCGTGACCGACGAACTGAACGCCTTCAAGGTGTTCGAGACCCTCAACGCCCGCGGGGTGAGGCTGTCCGCGACCGACCTGCTGAAAAACTACCTGTTTTCGGTCATCAGCTC
>NZ_CALIAA010000230.1 GCF_938040765.1 uncultured Fretibacterium sp. | reverse complement strand
TCATGGTTATGGACCCCGACGAGAGGGTGCGGGCCAATCGACTGGCCCTGCTGAGACGCTGCAATGCGCTCTTCGAGGAGGTCGGGGACCTGGGGGCCCTGAAGATACCGACAAAGAAAGCGGATTGATGCGGATTGATGACGGCCGGGGGACCTCGTCCCCCGGCTTTTACGATCGGAGCTTCCTTACGTGAGGTAAAAGAGGCGGCTATTGGCCGTTTTGCACTCCTTCGGACCGGGCTCCGCCGAGGGCGGTCAGGGTCCTCAGCTGTTCCAGGAGCCCGGAAGCGTTGTCGAGCGAGATGGATCCCACCTTCTCGCAGATGCGCTCCAGGTACTCCAGCTCCTTCAGCTTAAAGAGCGTGGCGTTCTCCTCCATGAGCTTTGCGGTGTTCAGCAGGCTGCGGGTGGAGGCCACCTCCTCGCGCCGGGTAATGATGCTGGCCTGGGCCTTTTTCTCCGCGACCAACACCGTGTTCATGATCTCCCGGACCTCGCCGGGCAGGATGATATCCCGGAGCCCCGCCGAGACGAACTCCACGGCCCCGTCGTTGGGCAGGGCCTTTAAGACCAGGGAGCCGAGATCGTGCCTGCGCTCCAGGAGCTCGTCGAACCTCAAGTGCCCCACCACCTCGCGCAGGGCGAGCTGAAGGGCTGCGTAGAGCTGGCGCTCCGGGTCCTCCTGTTCCCGATACAGACGCACGGGGTCCAGCACCCGGTACTTGCAGACGAAGTTGATGCGAAGGGATACCTTGTCCAAGGTAAGAATCTCCTGTCCTGCGACGTCCACCTGGCGGACGCGCAGGTCGCAGGATGTCCAGGCGATGTCGCGGCCGTTCTTCCAGAAGAAGTACCGCCCCGGCTCCAGCAGACGCTCAAAACGTCCGTCCACGTACAGCAGGGCGACTTCATGGGACTGAACCTCCAGCCGGGTGCACAGGGAGTCCGGGATGGCCTCCTGGACCGGTAGAGGCAGAACGGCGACCTCGTCCTCCATGGCTACGAGCCTGAACTCGTGGCTTCGGAATACCTTCCAATAGGCGTGTTCCCCCGGCTCCAGCACGCCCGCAAAGCGTTCGTCCACGAAATGCAGGGCGACGTGCCCGTCCGGGACACGCACCATCTCCACCTCCCGCACGAAGTTCTCGTCCCGAAGGTAGACCTGCAGCGGGATGTCGGCGTTCAGGGGCTCGTCGTTCACGCCGAGCCGACGGACTTCATCCCCAAGAAAGCGAAACAGCCAGTGTTTGCCCGTCCCCAGCATCCTCACGAAGCGACCGTTTCGGAAGAGGAACGCACGCTCGTTTTCACCGACCGTGATCTTCATCGTTTTGCCTCCTTGAAAGTCCTACAGGGACGTAGCTTTTGGTTTGATCGATGCTTCCTTAAAAAGATGAAATACGGCGTCGCCACCCTGTCCCCGTGGGGCTCCGTTCCGTCCGGGACACGCCGGGCCGGAGCCGTCCCCATCGGGGAGGCCTGGGCCGCGGTAGGTCCCGGACGGGGTCTCGGATGCCTCGAGACGGCTTCAGGGGCGTTCGGCAGAAAACTTCGGCCGAACCGGCAAACTGCCGTATCTCATCGTTTCAACTTCCGAGTTCTTTTGCTGCGCACTCAGCCATTGAGCTTCCCGGCCTCTCGGCCAGTGCGGGATTCGAACCCGCAACCTCGGTCCTGCGCTCTGCCTTTGAGCTACCCGACCCCTCGGTCGGAGCGGGATTCGAACCCGCAGCATCAGGATGCCTTTGCGCACGGTTCAGCGGAACGCCCAGAGGCAGGGCCCAAGGGCGCCGCCGGACTTTTCTGAGGTCCCCCGACGCGCCAAGTATAGTATAGCGGATTGGAGCAAAAAGTTCATTCGCCTTGGATTTATAATTTGCCTGTTCTCAAAATCGCAGGCAAAAAACACTGGGCAGGGCCGCCTTGAGTTGACGATCCTTTCGCTTCGACTGCCCTCCTGCTTGACTAAGGTCCGCCATTGCAATAGGAGCATATCTTGAGGGGTGGGTCACCTTCGTGTCGCCCCTGGGGCATTTCTTCATGTGCTTGACACTCAGTCCACCCGTGTCCACAATTCCATGATATAGATGATGATGTAAAAAACGATCCTGCATCCAATGATTTTTATCACGATAAGGAACGGCAGTTCGCCTTGGTACCCCTCGAAGGATACGGCAAGGTGATATACGAACCAAAACAGGCAGGGCAAAGCAAAGAAGAGTCCATCCACGCCCCGCGGGGAGAAGATGGCGTAGCGCTCCACAAACGCGCATGCAAAGTAGACGGCCGGAATCAAAATAAGTCCGAGCAGGAAGTATATTCCGCTGCCGCTTAAAAACGGCAGTAAAAGAGAGCCGCACAAAGCGCCAAGGAAACGGACTCTCCTGCGGCGTTTCTCCTCCCTCTCGCGGCGTTCCTCGAAGATGATCAGATCGGCCATCGAGGCAGTCTGCCTGCTTCCGCACGGTCTGCTGAGGATAGACTGTCGATGATCTGAAAAAAACGGTTCTTTCTCGCTTTTCCTCCCAGTGGTCCAAAACCTCATTGTCGACCTCCACCGACTCCGGACCGAGAATCGTATTGGCCCGTGCCTGTCCCCCGAACCGTACAAAGACAAAGTCCTGATTCGTCGCGGTTCGTCCTATCGCTCTATTGTGCGTGAATGCTGCGGAGAGAGCATCGGTGAGACGGCCCAGGGCGGCACATCAGGGCCGCGTTCCGGTTTTTTTGAAACAGACGGCCGGTGGATGG
>NZ_CALIAA010000229.1 GCF_938040765.1 uncultured Fretibacterium sp. | reverse complement strand
CACACATCCCGTGCATCACTACGGCAAGACCGCACAAGACCGCAATGGATGATGAATAAACGAGCAAAGGAGCAAAACACATGAGCCATGACTGCGACCATGACTGCAATCACTGCGCCTCAGGGTGCCCGGAACGGGGAGCGGCGGAACGGAAGCAAAGGGAGCGAATCCAGCGAGTGGTTGGCGTCGTCAGCGGAAAGGGCGGCGTCGGCAAATCGCTGGTGACATCCCTCCTGGCATCGGAGGCCAGGCGCAGCGGGATGCGGACAGGGATCCTGGACGCGGACATCACGGGCCCGTCCATTCCCAAGATATTCGGGCTCCACGAGAAGGTCCTGTCCGACGGCAAGAACGTCTACCCCGCCGTCACGAGGGGCGGTATAAAGGTTATCTCCATGAACCTCTGCCTGCCGAGTGAGGAGGATCCTGTCGTATGGCGGGGCCCCATCATCGCAGGGACAGTCACCCAGTTCTGGGAGGACGTCGAATGGGGGGAGCTGGATTGTCTGTTCGTGGATATGCCCCCCGGCACGGGTGACGTTCCCCTGACGGTCTTTCAGACCCTGCCCATAAGCGGGATCGTCATCGTGACCTCACCACAGGAGCTCGTCGCGCTCATCGTGAAGAAGGCGCTTCATATGGCGGAGCTCATGAAGATACCTGTCCTGGGCATTGTGGAGAACATGGCGTACTTCGAGTGCCCCGACTGTGGAAAACGGCACCATATTTTCGGTCACAGCCACATAGAGGAGGAAGCCCGCGCCTTTGGCATCGACACCATCGCACAAATCCCCATGACTCCGCGCTTCGCGGAGTTCTGTGACCAAGGGCGGATCGAGGAGCTGGAGTCCAACCGGCTTGACGGGATCCTGGACGCGATCCGGCGCTCCTGAAAAAAGCGTCTGCCCAGGCATGACGTCAAGGAAGAGAGGATATACGGCCTCGTCTCGATCCTCTTTTTACCCCGTCACGTCGTCAGAGCCCGTCCCCGGCGCCGCGCGGTTCACCTCGGAGGCATTCCCACAAGCTGTTCGATGTTCCGGACGACCTCCGGCGTCAACCCCATCGAGGCGGCCAGGCGGTCCAGGTACTCGCGTTCCGCCGGGGTGTCCACCTCGATGGCCATGAGCGAGACGGAGTAGACCTGCGCGGCGAGCTCGGGACGTCCCCGGACCCCCGTGACGATCGCATCCGTCGCCATGGGGCTCTGGAGCTGCCCAATGACGTAGTTCATCCCCTCCTGGTCGATCCCGGCCTCCTTCATTTTGCCGGTGATGCGGCTCAGTTCGTCCGCATCGACGGTGCCGTCCGCCTTCGCCGCGTCAAGCATCGCGGTGAGGAGCAGCTGTGCGTCGCTCTCGAAATTCTGCGGAGCCGCGCCGGCCGGAGACACCGCAGCTCCGGCAGAGGGCTGAGGGGCCTGCCCGGCATTCTTGAGGGCCTTGAAGGCCATCATCCCCAGGAGGCCCATGACCCCGCCGCCGATCCCTCCAAGGGGCACGCCCGACCGCCCGTTGCCCGACCCCGACAGCGCGCCCAATAAAGCCCCGATCCCTGCCGCAGCCAGGTTGTCCTTGCCCCCCACCGCCTGCCCTGCGCTGTTCACGAGGTTTTGTCCCGCCCCCATCAGACCGGACAGAATGCCCTGAAGCCCGCCGCCCTGCGCATCGGCGGACGCGTTCGCCGCGCTCCGTATCCGAGCCCCCGATGACGGGCTCATGCCGCCCTGCGTCAACGCACCCAAAAGATCCATCATGCCAACCGCCATCGATACTCGCCTCACATTCTCCCAGACAGAGGCACTAGCCCCGGACGGCCGGATACTTCGCTCGGAACTCCGCGAAGTCCATCGTCGTCGTGCCGGCCAACACCAGTTTTCCGCTCCGAACGAAGGACGGGACAACCTCGAGCCCCATGCCCTCCGCCTCACGGTCCCGTTCGGCCAGGACCTGCCCATACTCCCCGGACAGGAGGCTTCTCTCCAGGGCGCTGCGGTCCAGCCCGACCTCGCCGCCGAGGTCCACGACCGTCCCCACGGACGAGACGTTCGTATTCTCCACAAAAACAGCCCTGAAGACGCGCTCGATGTAGGCGTCCGCCCTTCCGGCGGCACGCGCGAACTCGAGCCCCATCAGGGCGTTGCGGGTGTTCGAGGAGAAATGCCCCAACTCGAAACGACAAATATCCCCGCCCAGGGCACGGTAGCGGTTCAAGTCCGCCCTCGCCCTAGCGTCGCTCTTCTCGGGTCCGCCCTCGGGCGGATACTCCGGATGGATCTCCCAGGGCACCCACGTCGACTCCACGGGCCGTTCCTCCTGCATCCTCATCCAGAAACCCCGCCCCAGGTAGCAGAAGGGACACACGAAATCGAAATAGACCGTGACCATCGCTCAAGCCCCTCTTGTCAGTCCGTTCAATCCGACCAACGCTCGAGGTGCACGACCCCCTCGTCGATACCGCGGTGCGGGGGCTTGCTCTCGTCGCCGTAGCCGACCACGGCGATGCCCATGGCCCGGACGTCCCGAGGCGTGCCCAGAAGGGCCTCGATCTTCTCGGGCAGGCCCTCCTGACCCCAGCGAACCCCAAGCCAGACGGAGCTCAAGCCCAGCCCTTCCGCGGCCAGCAGGATGTTCTGCATCGCGGCGGCGCAGTCCTCCTCCCACCAGGGGTTCGGCTTTCCCTCGTGCAGGACGGTCCCGCAGACGACCAAAGCCAGCGGGGCCTGAAACAGCATCTTGCCATAGGGATGAACCTCCGCCAGCGCATTCAGGTTCTCCCGGTCCCGAATCACCACGAAACGCCAAGGGCGCCTGTTGGCTGCGCTGGGCGCGGCACAGGCGCACTCCAGGAGCAGGTCGACCTTCTCCTGCTCCACCGGCCTGTCGGCATAGCGCCTCACGCTCCGGCGCGCCCGTATCCCCTCCAGAACCGCGCGATTTTCCACAAAATCCACCCCTTTCAGGACAAAATCCGCACTCCCAAAAAGACGAGGCCTTTTCCTTATCCGTTTTCCAAATCATTCTCAGGCGAGCAAAAACGACGACGCGTGCGGGAATCAGAGCATGTGCAGGACCGTTCCCCCCCACGAAAGCCCCACGCCGAACCCCATCACGAGCACGGAGTCCCCCTTGCCGAGTCGACCGGACTTCATCGAGTCGTAGAGCGCAATCGGGATGGTGGAGCTGACGGTGTTGCCGTACTTCTCGATGTTGAACACAAATTTTTCCTCGGGAATGGAGAGGAGCTCACGGAGCTTCACCAGCATCATGTGGCTGGCCTGGTGCAGGACCACGAGACGGAGCCCCCCCAGGGAGGTCCCGTTCCGCTCCAGCGTATCGTTCATGCAGCTCGGAGCGACCTCCATCGAGAACTTGAGGATCTCCGGGCCGTCCATATAAAGGCTCTCCGGGGTACGGACGTTGCCCCACTTGTTCTTCGTCTCGACCCTCGTCTCCGGGGAGGAGGGCCTGGCCCACGCCCCCGCGGGGATGATCAGCCTCTCCGCCCCGGACCCATCCGTCCCCAGGACGAACTCCCCGATCCCCCGTTCGGCGGAGGCCTCCACCAAAGTAGCCGCCGCCGCGTCCCCGAAGAGGGTACGGGTGCTCTTGTCCTGCGGATGTATGGTCCGGGTTATGGTCTCGGCCGTAATCAACAGGACCCTCCTCGCCACGCCGCCGAGGACCAGCCCCTTGGCCAGCGCCAGTCCATAGACGAACCCCGAGCACCCCAGGTTGTAGTCCAAGGCGCCGGCGTCCTTCCGCAGCCCCAGACGATTCTGAACGATGCAGGCCGTGGCCGGCAGAAAATAATCGGGACATTCCGTGCAGAGCAGCAGGAAATCGATCGAGCTCCTGTCAATGCCGTGCTCCTCGAAGAGGCGTTCTCCCGCCGCCGCCGCGAGGTCCGAGACCTTCTCGTCGCCGACGACGCGCCGCTCCGACACGCCGGTCTTGCCGTAAATTTTATTCTCCGTCCAGGTCCCGAACTGGCGGACCAGCTCCGCGTTGTCCAGAATCCCCTCCGGAAGATATACCGATATGGCCCTTACGGCCGCCTCGTGACCCATTCGACTTCAGCCTCCATCATGTAATCCGGCCCCGGGCCTTCGTCCCCTGGGGCCGATGTCGCAAACAGCCGTTCAGGCACGGGCGTTCACTTCCCCTTCGTCCCCCCGGCGGCGAGGGCCGCAAGGCGCCTGGCCGCAAGCTCGGCCTGAGGCGTCCCCGGATAGAGGCGGGCGACCTGCGTGTAGGCCTCCCTTGCCCTCTCCGTGTCCTGCTCCTCGTCCCAGACGACGGCCTCGGCCAAAGCGACGAAGGGCCGGCAGGATGCCGGAAGCGTCTCCGCCCGCTGTCCCAGCAGCTCGCGGCAGAGCTCCGCGGCCCGCTCCCGCTTCTCCGTCCCGGAGTACAGCAGAATCAGGCGGCCGCGGACCTGCAGTCCCCAGGCCGAATCCGGATAGCGATCCAGGAAGAGCTCCAGGACCTCCTGCGCCGTCTGCTCCTGAGGCTCCGGAAAGGCGTCCAGATAGATGTTGGAGAGCGCCCACAGGGCCTCCTCGGCCTCCTCGGTCGCCGGACAGGATTCCACAATCTCGTGATAGAGGGACTCCCGCTCCTCGACCTGCGTCTCGGAAAGACGCGAGATGGCAAGGCGAATCTCCAGCGCCCTCCGTCTCTGTTCCTCGGAGCCCGGCTCCGCGCCCCGGGCAGGGGTGCGAAGGCCCCCCAGGATCAGGACCAATCCGCAGAAAAACGTTCCCCAGAATTTTTTTCCACCGCCCATTCCGGACCATCCGCGCACGCGTTCCGCCTCCTTCAGGCCGACTCCGCCGAGCCGCATTGCACACTTGGTTTTATTACCTGGTAACAGCATTCTCGCACGCGCTATTGTAACCTCTCCCGCCCTTTTCCACAACGCGAAGAGGGAAAATTAGGCAAAGTGACCGACATCGGAGCCAGCGCCTCCCGGCGGGCCCCACATCCGGAGCCCGCCTGCAAGCCGACCGGGACGGGCCCCATCCTTCACCAGTCCGGCGTTCCGCCCGCTCCGACGCTGCGCTTTCGGATGTCCTCCACCATCGCCATCAGCCTCCGCGCCACCAGCCCCTGTTGTTTGCGGGCGGGCGGGATCTTGCGCAGACACCACTCGAGCGCCGCGGAGGCGGCGCGTACCATCACGTCCTCCCGCGAGAAGCGAACGCCATGGGCGTCCATCTGCACCATCCATTCCCGGCCCTTGCACCAGCAGTTGAGTCCCGGCAGCTGGTTGTGGTCCTCCTCCGAGGCCAGGACGACCTGCGCCCCGGGGTTGCGCCTCATCATGCGCGTCACGTGCAGAAGCCCCCGGGCGTACTGATCCAGGTTCACCCTCACGGGCCGCCCCGCCATCAAGGTGAGGCTGCAGCTCTCGAAGCCCCCCTCGTCGATGCGCCGCCGCATCTCCTCCAGCTGATAGATGGAGACCAACAGGGCATTTCCGGAACGGGTCTGCCGCTCGACGATCGCATCGAGCAGACGGTTCTCCTTGAGGCAGCGCCGTATCATGGCGGGCCCCACCCCGTTGTCGACCAGAATTTCCTCCAGGAGAGCGGGGTCCGTGGCCGCGAACACAGGGACCGGAAGAAACGCGAACATCGCTCCGTCCTGCCAGTCGGAGCGCAGCAGGCCCCCCAGGGAGGGCAGAATCCGCCCCTGGGGGAAGTCGGTGAACAGGGGCCGGCTGGCCGAACGGACCATCTCGACGACCCTCTTGTGCTGAGCGATGGAACGGGCGTCCGTAAAGACGGTCGTGTCGCAGTGCCCCGGCCCCATGGAGAGCCCCATGACGGAGCGGGCGTGCTCCAGGATGAAGAAGGAGAACCAATGGACCTCCGCGTCGTAGTATTCGTGATAGTGCCAGGCGACGTTACGATGGAAGAGGAGCGGACTGCAGACTCGGAAGAAGTGAAAGAACTGCTCGTGGTACACCGTGAAATGGAGGATGAAGGTGGCCCGAAACCCCCGTTCGAGAAGCCGATAAACCCGGTCCCGCCAAAGCCGGATATACTGAGGATCCTCGAGAAGCCAGCGGTACTGTTCGCACTCGGTGAAGACGATCCTTCCCGGCTCGGGCATCGCCTCGGCCAGGTCGAGCAGCTCCGAGACAGCGTCCCGGCGTCCCCTTCCCCCCTCGTAGATGAGGACCTTCGCGATGGCGGCGGCGCAGGACGTCTCCGGGCCCGCGGGCTCCAGGGGCGGAGAGGCTCCTCCCAGCAAAAACGACTGAAGCCGGGACCGGGCGGCCCTCTCGTTATCCAGGGAATCCAGGGGGTTGAGCTCCTTCAGGACCTCGACGACGCGGGACGTCCTGCCCTCGTCCTCGCCGACGAAAAAATCGAGGACGGCGCCGAAGTGGACCGAATGCTCGGACAAGCGGCGCTGACCGTTTTTCCATTTGCTCACCAGGCTGGCGTCGACGTGCAGACGCCTGGCGAGGACCGTAACGGGAACCTCGAGACGCGACAACAGGATGGCAAAAGGCAGCGCATGTCCCTTCCTGACGCTTTTTCGTTCATTCGAAGACATCTCTCGGACCTCGCTTCGTTTTTTCGCGGGAAACGCGGCGCAATTCCTCTTATAATGCCCCAGGTTTCGGTTGTCAAGAGTTCGTCACAGGCCTGTCGCCGGACTGTGATAATGTCATCCCTTAGCGGGACCGAGAGAATGTCAC
>NZ_CALIAA010000228.1 GCF_938040765.1 uncultured Fretibacterium sp. | reverse complement strand
GGCTTTTTGACTTGGAGAACACAATGCCTCAATAAAAACAAGAAAAATAAAAAAGGTTCAGGAAATAATTTCCTGAACCTTTGTCGGCGATGGTGGGTGGTAGAAGAATCGAACTTCTGACCTCTTCCGTGTCAAGGAAGCGTTCTACCTCTGAACTAACCACCCTTGAATGAAAAACAACCGTAACACAAAAGGAACCTTTTTTCGTACGCCTACCATTGTAAAAATGGTAGCCCCAACGGGATTCGAACCCGTGTTTTAGCCTTGAGAGGGCTACGACCTAGGCCGCTAGTCGATGGGGCCATAACCGAGTTGATCGCAGGAATACGGTTAAAACACGCCTGTTCCGTTCCCCTTGACCAAAACAAGGGGAATGATACCATAGGGAGCCGGGGAGCGCAAGACGGCGGGAGCAAAAAACTTCTTCCCTTTGAAAGTTTTTCCTCGGAGAATCCAGGTTGGAGTTTGTCCCTTGAGAATGTTCGTGAGGTGCATGAGATTGCAGCGTACCGATTCCTTATCAAAATTCAAATTCAACGTGCCTTTGTTCGACGCAAAGGAGCCGGCGGGGGCCGGCTCCGTCCCGGAGCGCTCGGAGGTCCCGGAGCGCGACCGTTGGAATCTGGAGGCCATCTATTCCTCCGCCGAGGCATGGGAGGCCGCTTTTGCCGCCCTGGAGCCCAGGATCGAGGCCCTGGCAGGCCACGCGGGGCACCTTGGAGAGGGGCCGGCCGCGCTTCTGGCCTATCTGAGGGCGGAGGAGGCCGTGGCTCTGGAGCTGGGGAAGCTTTACGTCTACGCCAATATGAAGAGCCACGAGGACCTGCGCGTCACGCGGCCCATGGAGATGGCCGCCCGCATCGAGACCCTGGCGACGCGGCACGGAGCCGTCTGTTCCTTCTTCCGCCCCGAGGTCCTTTCGATCCCCGAGGCCGACCTGAGGCGTTGGATTGCGGAGGACGAGGGGCTACGGCTCTACGACTTCCACCTTTCCGAGATCCTCAGGGAGCGGGCGCACGTCCTCTCTCCGGTCGAGGAGGGGCTCCTGGCCCGGACGAGGGAGCTCTCCGCCGTCCCGGAGAACGCCTTTACCCTCCTGACCGACGCGGACCTGAAGTTCCCCGACATCCGGGACGAGAAGGGTAGCCTGGTGGAGCTCTCCGAGGAGCGCTACTATCGGCTGAGCCGCTCTTCGGACCGGTCGGTGCGCAAGGCCGCCTTCGAGGGCATCCACGAGACCTATGGAGCGTTCCGCAACGCCATCGGCGCGCTTTACGCGGGCTCCGTGAAGGGCGACATCTTCTACGCCAACGCGCGGCGCTACAGGGACACCCTGGAGATGTCGCTGTTCGGCGACGACGTGCCGACGTGCGTCTACGACAACGTGGTGGATACCGCCGTCCGCTTCGCGCCCCTCATGCACCGCTGCGTCGCGCTGCGCCGGCGCGCCCTCGGGCTCGACTCCGTGCATTACTACGACCTCAACGTCCCCTTGTCGGACGAGCCCCTTACCGACATTCCCTACGAGGAGGCCTGCGATCTGGCGGTTCGGGCGCTGGAGCCGCTGGGGCCGGACTACGTCGCCAACCTGAAGCGCGGCTTTGCGGAGCGATGGATCGACGTCCGGGAGAACCGGGGGAAGCGCAAGGGGGCCTATTCCTGGGGATCCTACGGGACGAGCCCCTACGTGCTTCTGAACTACAACGGTACCCTGCGGGACGTCTTCACGCTGGTCCACGAGATGGGGCACTCCCTGCACTCGTGGTACTCCCACGCCTCCCAGCCCCAGGTCTACGCCGACTACACGATCCTGCTCGCGGAGGTCGCCTCCACCACCAACGAGGCCCTGCTGCTGGGGTACCTGCTGAGGCGAAGCGGGACGGATGCGGAGAAGAAATGGCTCTTGAACTATTTTTACGACATGGTGCGGACGACGTTCTTCCGGCAGGCGATGTTCGCGGACTTCGAGCGACGTACCCACGCCCGGGCCGAGGCGGGCGACGCCCTGACGCCGGAGTGGATGAGCACGCTGTGGGGCGAGCTCAACGCGCGATACTACGGGCCGGAGCTGACGATCGACCCCGCCCTCTGCGCGGAATGGGCCCGCATTCCCCATTTCTACTCGGCCTTTTACGTCTACAAGTACGTGACGGGCTTCACGGCCGCGGGGGCGTTTGCGGACGCTATCCTGACCGGGGCGGACGGAGCGCGGGAGCGCTACCTGACCTTCCTGAAGAGCGGCGGCAGCGACCACTCCCTGAACATTCTGAGGCGGGCCGGGGTGGACCTGACGGGGGCCGAGCCCTTCGAGCGCACCCTGCGCCTTTTCGAGGCGCGGCTGGACGAGGGGGAGGCGCTGTGGAGGCCGTGACGGTTTCTGCCGTCCGGGACACGATGCTT
>NZ_CALIAA010000227.1 GCF_938040765.1 uncultured Fretibacterium sp. | reverse complement strand
CCCCAAGCGGGCTACTTCGCCTCGGCTCCCTCCTCGATCCTCACCGAGTTCATGACCACATCCTCCACCGGTCTGTCCTGAGGCCCCGTCTTGACCTTTCCGATGGCCTCGACCACGTCCATCCCGGATACCACCCGGCCGAAAATGGCATGCTTTCCATCCAGCCAGGGGGTGGGGACCAGGGTGATGAAGAACTGCGACCCGCCCGTGTTCGGGCCGGCGTTGGCCATGGAGAGCACTCCCGGCCCGTCATGCTTCAGCCCGGGGGCAAACTCGTCGGGGATCGTGTAGCCGGGGCCGCCCGTCCCCGTGCCCTTCGGGTCCCCTCCCTGGATCATGAAGCCGTCGATCACCCGGTGGAAGATCACGCCGTCATAGAATCCCTTTTTTGCCAGGTCGATGAAGTTCTGCGCCGTCTTGGGCGCAAGGTCGGTGAAAAGCTCGACCCTGAAGGTCCCCCTGTTGGTCTCGAACACCGCGGCGGGACGAGCCTCGGCCCGGGCCCTCCCCGGCAGCAGCAGGACCACGCAGGACAGGGACAGGACAAACAACGTGAATACGGACGCCGTTTCCAAAATCGTTCTCAAAACAGATATCTCCTCTCGATAACCGGCTTTCGACAAAACAACCCGATAAACGGTCTGCGGCGAAAACGCTGCATTTGTTCATAATAACACGAGCATGTCGACACGAGGATCGGGAAACCGCGCATCTCATCCCGAAAATCGAAGGACCGGAGCTCCAGCTTGGAAACCCCGGCTTCGACATCCTCCGGGTAGGGGACCTTGTCCATGAAAAGGACAAAATGGGCTCGGAGGAGAACCTGCAGTTCGGCGTGCCCGAATCGCAGGTAAAAAAGAGCGTCTGCAGGGACGGTTGGGGAAAACGATGTCGAGCCTCGATTGAAAAGCCGAAAGCCATCTCCTGCAGGGTGCAAAAACAAATAAGTGATGGAGCTTGGAGGTCGGCAGCAGAAGGCGTTCGATGTCGTGGCGAACCTGCTGGGCTGGCGGAACTCTGATAGAAAACGGGACCACCGGCTGCGCCGATGGCCCCGTTTTTACAGCGGTACGCCCTGCTACAGTCCCCTGTAAAGAATGGTCAGGAGGGCGAGCGGAATGAGATACGCCACCAACGGCTTCCACCAGGTAGCGACGCGGATTAGACCCGTGGCTCCCACGTTGCACTCGTCCCGGTAGTTCTCGAACTTCCACACGAACGTCAGGTAGAGGGCAACCAGCAGTGCGTCGACGGGCATCATGATGTCGCCGGACAGATGGTCCGCGAAATCGAAGATGCTCCTGCCCATGATCTTGTAGGTGCTCCAGACGCTGCCCGCGCTCAGGGAGAGGATGGAGGGGATCCCCAGCAGGAACATGACTGCAAGGCAGCCCCACGTGGACTTCTTGCGGCTGATCCCGAAGTACTCCGCGAAACTGGCCGCGGGGGCCTCCAGATAGCCAATGCCCGACGTGAAGCCCGCCAGCGCGGCCAGGAAGAAGAACATCATGCCCCAGAACTGACCGCCGGCCATCTTGCCGAAGATGATCGGCAGCGTCTCGAAGACCAGCCCAAAGCCGCGGGATGTCGGGTCCATGCCGTAGCAGAAGAGGGCGGGGAAGATCACGATTCCCGCAATGACGGCGAAGCCGGTATCCATGGAGACGACCCAGCAGCTGTCCACGGGGATGTTGCTGTCGGGCTTGAGGTAAGAACCATAGACGATGGCGGTGGAAATGCCGATGCCGATGGAGAAGAAGGACTGCCCCAGGGCCGCCAGGATGGCCTGGCCCGTGATCTTGCTGAAGTCCGGCGTCAGATACCACTTCAGCCCATCCAGGGCCGTCTTGCCGCCCTCCACCTGAGGTGTCATGGTGAGGGAACGCGCCGCCAGCACCACCAGCATGATGCCCAGGATCGGGAGCATCCACTTGCAGGCCCGCTCCACGCCGTTCTTCAGCCCCTGAGTGACGGTGAGGCCCAGGACGGCGATGACGAACAGCGTGTAGCCTGCCATCTCCACGGGGCTGTTCATGAACTCCTGGAATATGGCCTTGGTGCCCTCGGGATCAATTCCATTGAAAGTACCGGAGACGGACTTGACGGCGTAGGCGAACATCCAGCCGATGATCACCATATAGTAGGACATCAGGACGATACAGGCCAGGCAGCCCACCCAGCCGATGAGCGACCAGGGAGTACTCTTGCCGCCCGCCAGCTTCTTCATGCCGACGATGGGCGTCAGCATGGTTTTGCGTCCCAGGCCGACCTCGGCGATGAAGAGGGGAACACCGATCAGAACGCAGATCAGCACGTAGACCAGCAGAAACGCGCCGCCTCCGTAGGTCCCCACAAGGTACGGAAAGCGCCAGATGTTTCCAAGACCTATGGAAAACCCGGCCGCTGAAAGGATGAAACCGATACGACTTCCCCAATTCTCACGCTGTTCCGTCATGTTCATTCCGCCTTTCCGTTAGTATGCGCGGGGCGATTCCCGCGCGGAGATACTGTTGTTACGAAGGGCTTTGGAGCTTTTGGACCGAGACAAGCCCTCATGTCAAAGGGCGAGGCCCAGGCCATAGTCCCGCAGGGTCCTCAGCAGAAGCTCCTCGTCGATCAAGGCGAAGTCCGCGTCCGTTCCCGATCCTGCGCTCGAGTCGATTGCCCGCTGGGTCTCCAGGCGCTCCCGCGCCTTGGAAAGGGCCGTCAGGCCCGCGACGTCGTAGCGCCTGTCGGCCCGCTCGACCAGGAGCGACCTGTAAGGCGCGCGCATCAGTGGGATGTTAGGCGGCAGAGGAGCAGAGACAAGGCGATATCCATCCTGGAGCAGCTCCTCCGTTCGGGACAGGACGTCGAGGGGGGACCCCTCCACGGCTTCGATGCGAACAACCCCATGGCTGGCCGCGAAATCCGCGGTCAGCCTGGGGTTGTTGGTGACGATTTCGAGATGTCCGAGCTCGCTCATGGCCCTCTCGGTCAAGCCTACTTCTCGAAAACGGTCTGTTCGTCGATCGGGGTCTCCATGGCCTTGAAAGAACGGAGGACCAGCTCACGCCGCGTGGCCTTGTCCTCCTCCTCCCCCAGTTCGGGAGCACCCACCGGGTGAGGAATCGCCACACCGGGGACAATACGGTTGGCGCCGACCGTCAGCATGATGGGAACGATCGTTGCAATCTGAACGACGGGAATACCCGCTGCCTTCTCGATCTCGCGCGTCATCGATGCACCGCATCGAGTACAGGTGCCTCAGGTCGATGTCAGAATCGCCGCGTCCACCCCAGCCTTCTTGAGTTCCTCGCCTATCTCCCGTCCGAACTTCTCCGCGAACGCCACGGCCGTTCCGGTTCCCGTGGTGGTGTAGAAATACGGGTGCAGCTTGCCGTAGACACCCTCCTTCTCCAGGTCGCGCATCACGTCGAGCGGAACGACGACATCCGGGTCCTGGTTGGCCCAAACGCGGTCGTAGCCGCCGTGCACGGACTCGTAGTTCTTGTCCGTCATATCATCGATCTTGGAGATGTCATACCGGCCATAGCTCTCGGCGGAGGAGACCCGGATATGGTCCGGATTGCCCAGCGGCACGATGCCCCCCGAGCTCACCAGGGCGATCGTCGCATGCTTGAGGTCCTTCACGGGGGCTGCAGGCGGGATCTTGTTGAACTTGGGCATCTCGTATTCCGTACGGAACTCCTCGCCCTTCAGCTTCTTGAGGAGCATTTCGACGGCGCGCTCCGCTCCGCTCTTTTCATGGATGAAGTTCTTTCGGATCCCCCTGTGGATATAGCCCTCCTCGCGGGCCGGCCCCATCTTCTCCCCCGACAGCAGCTTGGCGGAGAGCGCGGCGATGCCCTTCAGGGCCGCGGCCATACCCCGGGCGCTGTCGGCGCAGGGCACGATGTACGTCTTCTTGGAATAAAGCTCGACGCCGGGGTTTTCCGGATACATGGCCGTCACGGTCGGGATATTCAGCTCCGCCGCTGCCGTGGCCGCGATGTCGCCGCAGGCGAAGCCGTAGCGCCCCGCGTTGAAGGCAGGACCGGCAACCAGCAGGTCGGGCTTCGCCTCCTTGATCATCTTGAGGCATTCGGCGCGCGCCTCGTCGGTGTGCTCGCCATAGTAGCCGTCGCCGCAGACGACCGTTCCGACGATCTCGGCCTTGCCCTCCAGCTCCTTCGCCAACCCCACGCCAGGCCCGACCAATTCCGTCTTGAAGAGGGGCGTCTGGTCCGCCTTATCCTCTCCGCCGATGCCGGCATAAAACTGATTTATGTAATGTACGACACGCTTCATGGTCATCTTCCTCCCTTACAGACGCCCATCCGTCAAATCCACTCGCAGCCGACGCGGTTGAACCCGATCTCCGCCGTCGATGCGATGATCGCCTGCATCTCCACGAACATGGAACCGTCCTTACGAAGACTCTCCGCAGCGCCGCCCGAGAGGTGCGCGATGGACTCCGGCCATCCGATAACCTTCTTCATGGCCGGGACCTCCAGCATCTCGTTGACGTTGCCCGTGGATATGAACCCCGTCATCTCCGGTGTGGCGTCGGCGAGGCTCTGGCTGGCGCCATCCGTTCCGGCAGCCTCGTCGGAGACCACGACGGACTTGATCCCCGCCAGCTCGAAGTTCTTGGCGTTCAGGCAGAGGTCCGTATCCGGATTGCCGTACCCCTCCTCCGAGACGATGACGCCGTCCGCCCCCAGCTCCCGGGCGATGGACAGGTTCATCTGCGACGCGCGCAGCTTGCCCGCCAGGACGGTGCTCTCCTGGGTCGGAATGACGCCCAGGAAGTTCAGGTCCTTGCCGTGACGCGCGTAAAGCGCCGCGACAATGGGATTGTGGACGTGATGCCACGTGGTGTTCTTGTCGCAGGCCGAGACGCAGTTGCCCGAGACCATCGCTCCATCCAGCACCTCGTTGGGGTGAAGGAGGGTCGGAAGGCTCGGCCGGATATCCGCGCCGTAGACGTAGGTATCGTGCAGAAGCCCCTGGGTGATGTTCATGCACACGTAGATGACCTTAGGCAAGGAGGCGTGTTTGACGTTCTCCTCCGGGACGGTGCCTTTCTCGAAGACATCGATGCAGTCCGGTTTGGCATCCTTGCACTTGTCGGCCAGGTACACGGCCAGCTTCAGCCCGCCCTCGCGCAGGATCTGTTCGTACTGATGCTGCTCCAGATCCGCGATCGGCTCGACCACCAGCACCACGTTCTGCGTCGCGGAGAACGGAGTGTAGACGGCTCCGGGGCCGCTCATGTCGACGAACCCCTCCTGAAACGCCACGATGGGGCCGCAGGTTATGACGGCCGCCCCGTCCAGCACGAACGTCCGCCCCTCGCCGCAGCGGCTCATGGGCGCACTGAACCCGGGATAATACCCCTTCCCGTCCATTTTCACGCGCGGCTCCACCGCGTCCTTGACGGGGATGATGCGCGCGCTCTCCCCAGGACGGGCCAGTTCCAGGTCCACCTTGGCAAAGCGCTTTTCCTCACTGACGCAGGCAATGGCCTCCGCCTTGTTGACGTAGAGCACGCCATCCTTCACGCAGGTGGCGTCACCCCATTGGACGTCCCGAACCTTCACCTTGTGCAGTTCCAGCTTCATGCTGCTGCCTCCTTTCGTCCTGCTCCAGCCCGTTTCAAATCATGACGGGCCCACGCACCGGAAAGCCTTTCAACGCTCCTTAAAAGGATACAAATGAGCAATCCATTCTTCATTAGGCCCTTGCCCATAAAAACGGAATCCATTAAAATAAAAATTGGTCAAAAGCATAAAATGTCTCAAGCTTTTTGCTTCTGTGGGATTCTCGAGAGGGAGATGCGGCAATGCATAAAAAAACGGCCCAGGCTATCGCGAAGACCACCAGCGAGGTGATCGGTTACGGCGTTCTGGTGACGGACGAACGCGGCATCATCATCGGCTGCAATGACGAGAAGCGCGTCGGAACACTCCACGAACCCTCCCTGGAGGTGATGCGGACAGGTCAGCCCGCCTTGACCTCCAAGGAGGAGGCCGCAAGGCTCGAGGGCGTAAAGCCCGGATATACGGCGCCGATCGCCCTGTCCGCCCAGGTCGTGGGGACCATCTCCATCGCTGCCCCTCCTCAAAGGGCGGAACGTTACGGGCTGCTGGTACGCAAACAGGCGGAGATACTTCTGATGGAACAGACGTTTCTGGAGCTCAAGCTGCGCCAGCAGTTGGCCGTTCGCGACCTGGCCGAGAGCATCATGCTCTATCGCCCGGAGGACGAGAACACGGACATCCTCCTCCTGCACGGCAAAGAGCTGGGGATCGACCTGGAGCGTTGCCGCATAGCCGTGATCCTCGAGCTTCAGGACCTGCGCCGTCGGCCGGAGGGGCAGGATGCCTTCCGCGACATGGCGCTGAACTGCATCATCAACTTTTTTTCAAATCCTGCACACCTCATCGCCCCCCTGCGAAACCGACAGATCGTTCTTTTTCTCGCTCTGCCCTGCAACCGCCACGAGGGAGAGATGGAGGAGTCCGCGTTTCACCTCTGCGAGGCCCTTTCGGACCACATGGAGAAGGATGGTATGCTCCTGGAGGCGGGTATCGGCGTCGATGCCGATACTCTTCCTCTGCTGGCACAATCCGCGCATCTGGCCCGGGAGGCGCTCTCCACAGGCCGGGCGCTCGGGATGCGGATCTGCCCGGCGAGCTCGCTCGGAGCCGAGATGCTGCTCTCCTACATTCCGGCGGGGCGCAAGCGTCAGCATGTCGAGCGGGTGCTGCGGGGCATGGAGGGCATCTCGCCGGAGCTGACGGACACATTTCTTGCCTGGTGCCGAAACCCCTTCGCTCCTACGGATGTGGCCCGTTCCCTGTCCATCCATCGAAACACGCTGCAGTACCGCCTGAAGAAACTGCGTGACCTCCTGGGCCTGGACCCATGGAATTTCCACGACTGCTTCACGATATGGTCCGCCCTGATCCTGAGAAAGTTCGGACGCCATCCCAGGGGCGAGGGGATATGACGCGGAGGCATGACAAACGACCCGAGAGGCTGCGGTTGGACGATTCCCCAGACCGATTCGTTTGAAACTCGGTACAAACTCGAGGGTCCCCGGAACGTTCCGGGGACCCTCG
>NZ_CALIAA010000226.1 GCF_938040765.1 uncultured Fretibacterium sp. | reverse complement strand
TTCCCAATAGATTAAAAAGACACATAGATATTTTCACCATTCCTCAGCGCAGCACACCGGAAAAAACGATAGTTCCCCTTCAAAAAACAAGCAGTCAAGACAAGATTTCAACAACGATTTCCCTGCATGGCTGCAACACGATGGTGCTCAAGCCTCGTATACCGGACGCGCCTCCGGGCTTGACAACGCCCTGAAGCAGACCTATTATCTGTTTGCATAAACAAACAAAAATAAATTCAGATCCTCTCCAACCTGGAAGAAGGAGAGGGTCGGGCGGCTGAAGCGGGGGCGAGAACCCCGCGAGGCCGCCTCTTGGGGCTCTCCCAAGCCGGACGCACCGGCAGAGGGGAGGAAGGACTACAGGGCGCAGAGGCGCCCGGAAAGGAATGTGTGGAGAAATGCGGAAAAAGGTATTGGCGGCGTTTGGCGTGTTGTTGGCGCTGTCGTTCGCGCTCGCGGGGACGCCTCGTCCCGTCGCGGCGGAACCTCCGGCTCAGGGTCGGATCCCCAACGAGATGAAGGTGGTCCGCACATTCGGCGGAAAGCAGGTAGAGGATTCCTTCAATTTGATGGGGAGCTGTTCGAACCGCCGTATGAACTATCGTCTGATGCAGGTTCTGGAGCGCAATCAGTCCCCGGAGAAGGTCTTTCGCCCCTACGATCTTACCCTGCGGTCGGAATGGCTGTTCGGGTGCGCGCTGAACTTCTTCCAGAGGGAAAAGTACTATGAGGGAACCGACCAGGGCATCTGGCTGAGCTGGCGTTTCGCCATGACCGCGGGGGCTCCAAAGTTCCAGTTCTCGGGGCGGTCCCGGTCCTCCGGCGAGCGGTTCCTGTGCACACCGATCAAGGACGTGGCCGAGGACATCTTCACGGTTGCCGCGAAATGGAACGCCAAGCTGAGAACACGCTGGATGGCTCTGCGGAAAAAATTGCTCCAGGCGATCCTCGACGCGGATCATCCTGGAAAGAAATTCAACGAGCTTACCGAGGAAGAGCAGAAGAAGGTGTTCGATAAGTTAAACGAGCAAATGGCGACAGAATGGCCCAAGGAGCTGCAGACCGATGAGGAAAAGGCCCTGGACAAGGAGTACGAGCGCCTGAGCGACCTGCTCGAGAAGGTCCTCGAGCAGCCTGAAGTTGGGGATTATGAGTACCGGGTCCTGGAGAAGGGCGTCGGAGTCCAGGTCCTCGTTCAGGATGGAAGGCTGCAGGCCACGGGCGGGAACCTCGAACTGACGGGGCGGAACCGGGGCCTGACGGAGACGATGCTCTTCAGGCTGGCCCAGACCGCCTCCGGCCTCTGGCAGGACAAGAAGTTCCATGCCGACGACGTGACGGTCGAGACGGGATGGAACGATCCGAAGGTCAAGGAATTTCTGACGAAAGGACTGCGCGTCCCCGAGGGCAGGATCGTGCTCGGAGCCGCGGGGTCCCTGACCGCGGAGAAGGATCTGAAGCTGGCCGACGCATGGTTCCGAGTCTCGGCCCTTTCGACGGGAAAGTCCCTGCTTTTCCGCGCCACGGAGAAGATGCTCTCGCCCCGCTATTTCGAGCTCAAGGGCAAGGGGGCGTCCACCGCGGAGGAGGAGACGCGCCTGGCCGGTCTGGCACAGGTCTCGCCCTTCCTGGGAGGCTTCGAGGTCCGCGATTGTCCGAAGGACAAGGGCCTGAACGACGTCCTGTACGGCAACTCCCTCGTCTTCGTGGGGAAGGACGGTTCCAAGAAGGTGCTGGAGCTCGGCTCGCTCGTCGATGAGCTTGTGAAAAACGCCAACGTCAGCTCCGACGTCATCTTCAACACCGTCGCGGGGTTCCGCGCCGCGCAGTTCGCCTCCCAGGCGTGGAGCGATGGCGTCTTCAAGCCCGCCGATGTCTCCGTCACCGTCGGGCCCATGTTGGGGGGCACGGACCCCGCGGACTTCTGGAAGTCCTTGGGAGTCGCCGACATGGAAACCAGCACGGGGGCCTCGGACAATGGACGGCTTACCGTAAAGATCAAGATCAAGTCCACGGGCGAAACCTGCACGGTCGCGGAGACCGAGGACCTTGGCCGCAGGGATTATGTAAACCTGAAGGCCTATGCGGACAGGATCAGGCCACTGGCTAAAAAGGAGAAGAAAGGCACCTCCATCGACTCGCAAACGCTCGCGAAGGGCGGGATGGTCTCGGCGTTCGGGGAGGTCCACGCCATGCACGAGCATACAGGCTGGACCGGCGCACTTCACATCACCGAGGAGAGCATGGAGGAACTTATCGGCAGAGCAACAGCAGCGCCCTGCGTCGGCAACTTCGTCGTCTCGAAAAAAACGGTTCCCCCCACCCCCGG
>NZ_CALIAA010000225.1 GCF_938040765.1 uncultured Fretibacterium sp. | reverse complement strand
CTCCATGGGCAGGTCCTTGGGCAGCTTGTGAACGATAGCCTCCTTGGGCAGGCGCATGTATTCGGCCATGCCGCCGTTGACGTTATATTGGAAACCGTAGACATCGTGTTTTTGACACATCCAATAACGTCCGGAATTACAGAATTTGCAATCCCAGCACGGGACTATCTGATCGGAGGTCACGCGGTCCCCGATCTGAAAATCGCCCTTTACATTAGGTCCCAATTCAACAATATGTCCGATAAACTCATGTCCCGGGATGACCGGGGCCTTAATGTAGGAGGGACGCCCCTCCTCTCCCCAGAAACGGGGTGCGCCCAGATAGGATTTCGTATCACCGGCACAGATGCCACAGGCCTCCACTTTGATGATGATTTCGCGCTCTCCCGCCCGCGGGACATCCACCTCTTCAATACGATAATCCTTAGGGGCATGGGCCACCAGGGCCCTCATTTTTTTTGGCAGATCCACCATCTTGTCTCTCCTCCTCACGTGACATTAAAGGACACTCTTCTTGACGTTAAAAAAACACTCAAGATCGATACAACGGCAGAAAACGCGTCTTGCCTCCAGTTATGAAAACTCGACAAACGGGAGAGAAGCTCCCAAAAGACGCCCGGCCGCCCCAGGGATGGCCTCCGCACGAAGCCCCCTCACATGGATTTCGAGGGCCCCGTCCCCATAATTTTTTCTCCCGTTTCGGGGTCGAAAATATGCGTTTTTTCCTCATGGAATCTCAAGGCGATTTTATCACCTTTCGAGTAGCGGCATTCGTCCTCCGTCGTCAACGTAAGGAAATCCTCGTCTCCGACGCTGATACTGATGCGTTTCTCGTCGCCAAGGTTCTCGAAAACATCCACGCAGACACTGGAATCCTCCGTCGGGGGTCCGACAAAGATATCCGTCGGCCTTACGCCAAGAACGACATCCGCTCCAGGATGGACCGTTCCCCTATATTTATCGGGGACCGGTATGCGGATACCCTTTCGCGGAAACATGAAATAAAAACGCCCGTTATCCTCGGAGATCTTCACCTTGATGAGATTCATCGGAGGTTCCCCTATGAACCCCGCCACAAAAAGATTGACGGGATTATCGTACACCTCGAGAGGGGTGCCAAACTGCTGCAACCTCCCATCCTTCATGATGGCAATGCGATCGGCCAGAGACATCGCCTCCATCTGGTCGTGGGTGACCAGGATCGTCGTGCATTTTATTTTATTGTGAATACGCTTGATCTCGACACGCAGCATCTGACGCATCTTACCGTCAAGGTGGGAAAGGGGCTCGTCCAACAGAAGCACCTGAGGGCGGCGTACCAGAGCCCGCGCAATATTGACCCTCTGCTTCTGTCCCCCCGAGAGCCCGGCCGGCTTCATCTCCAGCAGGGTATCGACCTTCATCAAAGGCGCTATCTCCGTAACGCGCCGGTGAATTTCTTCCGCAGAAAGGTTCTGGGCCCTGAGATTGAAGGCAATATTCTCGTATACGTTCAGAGGAGGGTACAGAGCGTAGTCCTCGAACGCCAGACCGATGCCGCGATCCTTGGGATGGAGGTCGTTGATTTTCCTCTCACCAATAAATATCTCCCCATCCGTAATATCCTCAAGCCCGGCAATCATGCGCAGGGTCGTCGTCTTGCCGCAGCCGGACGGCCCCAAAATGCCGACAAACTCCCCATCCTTACAATTCAAGGAAAAATTCTGCACCGCGTAATCCTGGGCATTTTTCTTCTTGTTCTGGTAACGTTTACAGACATTCTTTAACGTAAGCTGTGCCATGGTCATCGCCCCTGCAATAATCCAGCCTGGTTGTGACGCACAACAAAGCGTCCCGTGTCCCCGTCGAAGAAAAGGGCATTCTCCATGTCCGGCCTCAGATAGATCCGGGAATCCAGTTCCATCTTCATATCGTTGTTTATCACGGTCTGGTAGGACGTTTCCCCAACCTTAACGGTCAGAATGGATTTGTTCCCGATCGGCTCGAGGTTGTAGACAACGCCCTCCAGGGCATCGGAAAGGGCCTCGAAGGAGTACTGGATATTCTTGGCCCGAATCCCCACCCTCCAACTCTTCACCGAACCGCAGAGTTCCTGCAGTACCGGGGCGACATCCACAGGAACCGGAAAGGTCTGCGGCGCGTTTCCCAGACGCATCATCATCTCGCCGCCGACCGAGACCAATTCGGCATCGACCAGATTGATTTCCGGTTCGCCGACAAGCTTAGCCACAAAATCGTTGACCGGCGTGTAATAAATGGTCTCTCCCGTCCCGACCTGTACGATCCGTCCCTCATCCAGGATGGCAATGCGATCTCCCAGGCTCATTGCCTCCGTATAGTCGTGAGTGACATAAATGGTCGTGGTATCGAACTGCGTTTGCATTGCCTTGAGCTCCGTCCTCATCAGGTGCCTCAACTTGGCGTCGAGATGGGCCAAGGGCTCGTCCATCAGGAAGACTCTTGGGGAACGCACAAGGCAGCGTCCCAGAGCCGTTCTCTGCCTCTGACCGTTACTGAGCTGAGAGGGCAGACGCTCCAAGAGATGCCCTATTCCCATCGTATCCGCGATCTTGTGAACCCGCTCCCTGATGACATCCTCCTTTTCCCTGTGCAAGGGACTCCGCATGGGAGAAGCTATGTTGTCAAACACCGACATGTGCGGATACAGGGCATAATTTTCGAAGACCATCGACACATTGCGCACCGCCGGCTCCACCAGATTCATGATCTCGCCATCGAAGCGCACGAAGCCGCGATCGGGAAACTCTATGCCGGCGACGGTCTTGAGGATCGTCGTCTTGCCCGCCCCCGCCGGGCCGAAGAGCACAAAAAACTCCCTGTCCTCGACGTCCAAATCGATGCCCTTGAGCGCCCGAATCTTGCCGAAAGATTCTGTCGTCTCTAAGGTTACACGCGCCATGAAAACAACCCCTATCCTTTGACCGCGCCGAAGCTGAGCCCACGGACAAGATGTTTTTGGATGACCAACGCCAGGATTACCTCCGGAGTTGCGGTCACCGCCGCAGCCACAGCCATCTGCCCATAATGAACGGTGTCGGATGCGATATACCGCAACGACGCCACGGTGACGGGCATGATCTTAAACCCACTGAGCAAAAGGGGAAAGGTAAAGCTGTTCCAG
>NZ_CALIAA010000224.1 GCF_938040765.1 uncultured Fretibacterium sp. | reverse complement strand
TGGCGATGCTCTGGAGCATTCGGCGTTTACGGCTCTACGGGGTGGACGACGGCGAGGCCCGGCGCGTGATCGGATGGGCGTTCTTCGCCATGCTTCTTGGCGCTCGGGCCTTCGAGTATCTCTGGAACTTCGATGCCTATTATGAAAACCCCTCCCTGCTTCTGGACCTTCGCCGTGGAGGCCTTTCGGAGGTGGGGGCGTTCACGGGGGCTTTTCTGGCCGCTTTTTCCCTCTGTTGGCGTAATGCGAAGCTTCCCTTCCAGAGGCTTTGCGACGTCGTCGCCCCTCCGGCGATCTTTACGATGGCCCTGGGACGATGGGGATGCTTTTTCAACGGATGCTGCGTCGGGATCCCCACGCTGCACCGTTTCGGCGTGCACTTCCCCTACGACCCGGCGTCCGTGATGCGCCATCCCACCCAGATATATTACTCCGTCGCCTCTCTGGCGATCCTCGTGACCCTTTTGGCCGTCGAGCGCTTCACCCTGCGACACAGAAGCCGGGACAAGAGGTTGGGGGGCGCCTCCGTGATCACCCCGCTGGGATTGATCCTCTATTCGGTCATGCGCCTGTCCATCGATGGGCTGAGGGCCGAGGGGCTCCTTGAGGGGTTGGGCTTTTCGCATTGGATACTGCTGGTGGCGCTGCCGTTGGAGATCCTGTGGCTGGCCGTTTCTCTTCGGTCCAACGGGACCGCCGTCTCAACTCCAACGCCTGCAAAGGACAAGATTTCCTAGGGTTCCAAATCGAGGAGGTGGAGGTCGCGTGTGGCGGACTCTCTGGGAGAGACATCGGGGTGCGTTCTGCGTCGCCGTAGGCATGGCCTGTTTCCTCGCGGCAGGGCTTCTGGTTCGGGGTCTGCCCTCCGTCCGAACGCACCTTTCCTCCATTTCATCGCCCCCCAATACCGGGGATGTCAGGGGGTCACAGCCTCAGCATCGCGGCGGAACCCCCATTTCGTCGTTCCAGGAAACCGATCCTTCCGGCCCATCCGTTCAACCCGCATCGGGAGAATGGTTCCTCTACGTCACGGGCAGCGTCCGCCGTCCGGGTGTCTATCGCCTGCCTCCCGGCGCGCGTGCGGTCCACCTCGTCGACGCGGCGGGAGGATTCGACGGTTTTGCGGACCCGGTCGCCGTCAACCTCGCCCAGCCCTTGGCGGATGGGATGCACGTACATGTACCGCGCAAGGGGGAGCGTCAGCCTCAGGAGGCCCTTGTGGTTGCGGCTCCGACGGTCCGCATCGGTCCTCCGGCCAGGTCGAAGGACGGCGGCCTGATCGATGTGAACCGCGCTTCGGAGATGGAGCTGACGGCTTTGCGGGGCATCGGCCCCGCGCTGGCCAGGAGGATCGTCGAGTACCGGGAGAAGAACGGTCCATTCCGAAGCGTCGAGGAGCTTGTCCAGGTCAGGGGTATCGGGGCCGCGAAGCTCGAGGGATTTCGGGATCGGGCGACTGTCGGCCCCTGACTTGAGCCGGAGCGGGAAGACCTATGACGATCCTGGAACGAGCTCCCTTTCTGGCCATCCTGGCCGCCCTGATTGCGGCGATGGGGCTCGAGGAGGAGGCCGGTCCCGTTCTTCTTCCGATTCTCGCCCCCTTCACGGCAGCAGGTGTGCTGCTTTGTTCCTTCCGAAAGGAGGAGCGGGGGCAGTGGCCTTTGTTCGTCCTCGTGCTCCTTCTGACCCTGTTGGCCTCCGTCAGGATTGTCTGCGTGCTGTACCACCCTCTCCCTGCGCCCATGAGTATCCGAACGGAGGGGACCGTGACCTCGGTCCGCCCCTGGGGACGGACCTACGCGGCAGTCCTCGATACCCCGCAGGGGCGTTTTCTTCTTCGCCTTCCCTTCGCCACCGTGACCGAGGGGATGCGCCTCTCGGCGGAGGGGATCTCCCGCCCCTTGCGCCGCGCGGCCGGAACGGGCTTCGACGAGGAACGTTTCTGGAGGGGTTACGGCGTTACGGCATGGCTTGCCGCCTCCAAGCTCGAGCCCACGCCGAAACAACCCTGGAATCTTCACCGTCTTCGCTACGAGGTCTTCCGCCTCCTGACCATCCACACGCCCGCTCTGACCGGGGCCTACCTTCGCGCCGCCTGGACGGGCTATCGGGACGCATCCCTGAACGAGGCGCATCGCGCGTGGGGGACCAGCCATCTTCTCGCCGTATCGGGGTTTCACGTGGGGATCGTCGTGTTTTCCGCCTCATTGCTGCTGCGGCGAAGCCCTTTGCGGATCCCCCTGCTCTCCCTGCTCCTGTGGACCTACATCCTCCTGACCGGGGCCGCGCCAAGCGCCCTGCGCGCCGGCGCGATGATCCAGACCGCCCTGTTGGCGGAGCTCCTCGGACGGCCGCGGAGCTCCGTGAACTCCGTTGCCGCTGCCGCCGTAAGCCTCCTCCTGTTCTCCCCCCATCTCTTCTGGAACGTGGGCTGGCGCCTGTCCGTCCTGGCCGCTCTCCTCATCGCCGCGGTCCTCGAGGAAGGGAGCCTGCGGGGAACGGCCTTCTGGATCGTGCTCAGCCCCTCCATCTGGCTCATCTCCTTCCCCCAGACCTCCTACACCTTCGGGAGCGTCCCCCTGGCGGGGCTGATTTTGAACCTCTTTGCGCCCGCCTTCTTTTCATTCGCGTTTTCCCTGACCTCGGCCGCGGCCCTTCTGCATCTGGCCGGGCTGCCCCTGACGTCATGGCTGCTGGATGCGGCGGAGGGAGCCTTTTCCCTTTGGGCCCTGCTGGCGAATGAGCTTGTCTTCCTCGTCCCCTGGACGATTTCATGGGGGCCCTTCATGTCGTGGTGCGGAGCGGGGCTCCTGTTCTTCTGGCTCTGCCGTGCGATGCGGCTTTCCTGGGCGCAAACCGCTCTCATCGCCTCGGTGGGCTCGGCCGCCGCCTTTCTGATTTTTCTTTGATTTTTCCGTTCGACGGTGCCGACGGGAGAAAATA
>NZ_CALIAA010000223.1 GCF_938040765.1 uncultured Fretibacterium sp. | reverse complement strand
ATGCAAAGATAAACAAAACGGTCCTGCCGTTCATATGATCCCTCCGATTTGCTCCTTGAGAACTAAAGACAATTGATGTTTCTCAAGCTGAATAAAAACACCCCAACTTTTTACCATAATCCCTCCAAGAGCAACCCTCCGGCCAAAGGCATTCTTGCTGGACAATACTCTTTACTCGTAAGACTATAGATAAAAAGCATCATAGTCAATAGGCCCAAAGAACCATATTTCAACTTCATGCCCAAGGGCTAGAGCCGGCTTTCCTCCAGGCGTTCCCGCCTCTTCTCCAGACCGTCCCGCCGCTCGGACAGGCGCTCCTGTCCCTCCGCGATCCGAAGCGCTACCTGCTCGAAGCCCGTACCGCCGCAGGTGTTCCGACGCCTCACGCTGGCCTCCAGGGATAGCAGCTCCAGGACGTCCGGGCCGACCTCCGGGATCTGCTCCCGCCATTCCTCGAGGCTCAGGTCCTCGAGGCGGCTGCCCTTTTCGATGCAGTGCTTCACCAACCGCCCGACCTTCCAGTGCGCGTCGCGGAAGGGGACGCCCCTCAGCACCAGATACTCCGCCACGTCCGTCGCCAGGGCAAACCCCTTCTCCAGGCCAGCCCGCGCCGCATCCGCGTCCGCGTCCGTCCGCGCCAGCATCGGGGTCAGGACCGCCAAGACCGCCTCCACCGTTTCCACCGAGGCCCAGAGGCCGCGCTTGTCCTCCTGAAGGTCCCGGTCGTAGGTCATGGGCAGGCCCTTCAGCGTGACGAGCAGATCCATCATGTGCCCCAGAACCTGCCCGGTCCTGCCCCGAACCAGCTCCAGGACGTCGGGGTTCTTCTTCTGCGGCATCATGCTGGACCCCGTGCAGAAGGCGTCCGGCAGTTTCAGCCAGCCGAACTCCTGCGTGCTCCAGAGGGTCAGGTCCTCCGCAAGGCGCGAGACGTGCACCGCGAAAAGCGAGGCGAAGTGATGGTAGTCCGCCATGTAGTCGCGCTGGGCGACCGTATCCAGGCTGTTGCGCGTCGGGCGGTCGAAGCCCAGCAGGCGCGACGTCATCTCCCGGTCCAGGGGCAGCGTCGACCCCGCCAGTGCCCCGGCCCCCAGCGGGCACTCGTTCAGCGCGTCCAGGGCGAACTCGAGGCGGCCGCAGTCCCTGAGAAAGGCCTCGAACCAGGCCATCCAGTAATGCCCCAACGAGATGGGCTGCGCCTGCTGGAGGTGCGTGTAGCCCGAGACGATCACCAGCCGATGACGCTCCGCGCAGTCCAGGAGGACGCCCAGGAAATCCAGCAGCGCCCCCTCGAGGTCCGTCAGCCTGTCCCTGAGGTACAGCCGAACGGTCGTGGCCGTCTGATCGTTGCGGCTGCGCCCCGTATGCAGGCGCGCTCCCGAGGGCTCGATCTCCGTCAGGCGGTGTTCCACGTTCATGTGAACGTCCTCCAGCGGCTCGGAGGGCGTGAAGCTGCCCGAGCGGATCTCGTCCCGGACGCGTTTCAACCCCTCCTCGACCCTCAGGGCCTCGCCGGCCTCCAGAAGCCCCACGGCCCCCAGCATCCTCACGTGGGCGATACTGCCCCGGATATCCTGTTCGGCCATCCGCCAGTCCAGGTCCAGCGACTGACTGAACCGCTGCACCACCAGGGCGGTGTCCTCCTCGAAGCGTCCCTTCCACATCGGCCTTCCCTCCGTATGCTTCCCCGCCTACCCGCGTCCGGCCCCGTCAGCCCCGCCGGCACAGATGGGCCATCGCCCCGCCGCAGTCCCCGTCCAGCCCCTCCCCGGCAAGCCATGGCCCCCCGGGATGCCGCGCAAGCGCGAGCCACGACGCCGTCTGGAGGTGGAGGCACTTCACGCGGACCTCCTCCCCATAGCGGATGCCGCCGACCCCGGCGAGCCTCAGACGCTCCCAGACCGCCGGACGGAAGCGGCGCAGCAGCCTCCGCTCCAACGGGGCCATCAGCTTTATCCGCAGAAGCTGGTGCTCCCGGTTGTACGGCCGCCACGCCTCCGGGGCCCGTTTTGTCAGCCAATCCTCGAGGGCTCGAACGCCCCCCGCGGACTCGACCGTCCCGGCCCGCCGCACCAGCCAGGGACAGACGAGCCAGAAGGTCGTGGGAAACGGACGCAGCCCCGCCACAGGTGCACAGACCAAGACGCGCACCCCGCCGAAGCGGCACCGGGGCCCCGTTCCCAGGACCAGGGAGGGGTCGAACCGACGCCCCTCCATCCGCCCTGCGACGGCCCTGAGCTCACCGGGGCTCAGGAGCTGATAAAAAAGGGAGGCCTCCGCCTCCCCGGAAAACCGCGGCACACGACTAGCCCTTGGAACGCCCTCCGGGCTTCTTCCTGCCCTTCGACGCGTTCATCTTGCTGTTGAGATCCGCAATCTTGGCCTCGCTGGTCTTCAGGAAGGAGGCCATCTTCTTCTCGAATCCGTCCTTGTCCTCCCGGGAGGAGGGAGCCTGGATCAGAGGACGTTCCTCGACCTTCTTCAGGGAGAGGTCGATGCGCCCCTTCTCGTCGATCTTGATCACGCGGGCCTTGATGTTCTGCTGGAGGGTGAGGACATCCTCAACCTTCTTGACGAAGTTAAACGAAAGCTCGGAGATGTGGATCATCCCCCGCTGCCCCGTCGACAGCCGGACAAAAGCACCGTAGGGCATGATCTGCTCCACCGTGCACTCCGCCAGATCCCCAACGCGAACCGAAGAAGTCTCAGCCTTCTTCTCCTCAATCATTCGAAACACGAACCTCCCAAGAGTATTGTCAAAGCTGTCGCAGGAACCGTCAACTACACCCAGCGCCACTCGGGCTTCTCGTTCATCCCCAGACGGCGGTACAGGTAAAGCCCCCTGGGATTGAAGTGCCTGCTTTGAGGATTATACCAGATCAGGAGCGTTCCCCGCTGCCTGTTCAGGGCCAGCTTCACGACGGCCCCCTCCACGATCGGACCGTACCAGGCCAGGATCATCTCCCCTGCGGCCCTCGGGCGGGAGCGCTGCCACTGCAGGCGGTCGCCGCGCTCCTGAGGAAGCCTGAGCATCCTTTCCAAGCCGGGAAGAACGCGCACGGACAAAAGACTCACCTTCCCGACGGCGATCTCCCGAGGCACGTAGCGCGCAATGCGCCTTCCCCTCACCCGCACAAGCTGGGAGGAAAAACGGAAACCCCGATGGGAACAGCTCATGCCGCCGACGGAGAAGAGCTCCGCGGACAGGACCCTCATCCGCGTTCGGATCGGCTGCGTCTCCACCGCGCGCCGCAGCGCATGGCACTCCGGCGGAGGCAAAGGCGGATCGCACCGCTTCACCCGGACCCTCCCCAGGAAATGGCGCGAGAGATATTCCCGGATCTCCGCCAGGGACAAGGAGCCCTATTCCTCCTTCAGGGAGAGCAGCGCCTTCTCGATCCGTCCGAAGGGCTCCAGGAGCTCCATCGTCCTCGCCGCCTCCACCAGCAGGGAGACGACCTGCTTGATCTCGTCGGGCCGCGTTCCGGGGGAGAAGGAGGCCCGAAGGGGAGCGCTGACGGAATCCGCCTGGATCAACAGAACCTCCGCCTCGCCCGTGGGCTCCACGGCCCCGGCGGCCTCGAGCGGGGCGTGGGCGGAGGGGGCCAGGAAGATGGCCCTGCCCTTGCCCGCCGCCTTCAGGGGCGCCAGGAGGTCGCCCTCGCTGCAGACCCAGAGCGACGGGGTCGTCTCCACCGCCCCCAGCAGGCTCTGCAGGATCAGCTCCTCACGCAGGTAGACGTCCAGGGCGCTGCCATAGAGGATGCGCTCCAGGCGCGAGGGTCGTATCGGGTCCGTGTAGCGGAAATCCATCGGTATGCCCCGTTGGTCCACGACGAGGGAGGCCCCGCGAAACTGCCCCTCCGCGCCCTCGACGGAGACATAACCCAGGTTGTTGTTTGCCGAGGCCATCCGTTTTCTCCTTCCGTAACCTCAAACCGTACCCTCGAAGCTCCAGCCCCTCAGGACCGGCTTCTCGCCCAGAGACGCGCAGAAAGGCTCAGGCGTAGAAATCGAAGGACCTCTGAGGCGTTCCCTCGCCCTTCGGCTCCTTTACCTCCCCGTCATTGCCGGGGTGCGCCGACGCCCGGAAGGAGCTTTCATTCCCCTCCTGTTCCCGGTCCCGCCGGCGCCCGCCATCCTCGTCCTCATCCCTGCGCCGCACCTTCCGCACCTCGGCGGCGGCCAGGCTGGCCTGAACCCTCTGGGTGCGCCTCACGCTCTCCTGCACCACTTCCTGCCCCTGGGCGGTCTGCTGGGCCGCGGCAATGGCATCCCGGGATATCTGGGCGCTGTGTTCGACGTTGAAATGAGCCATCAAAAGGCTTATCGGCTGGACCACAAAAACACCTCCCTACCGAGTGCGCCCCTTCACAAGGGACTCACGGGACACGCCGTCTCCTTCGGCTTCTCGATTCCCTGGAGGCGAGGACTCGAGGAGCGGAAAAATCAGGGCTGATAGTCGAAGGGCTTCAGGACCACCGTCCCGCTCTCCACGACGAAGGAGCTGAACCTGCACACCTCCCGAACCGCGTAGGATATCCCCCTCAGGGAGATCACGACCCCAGGGTAGCAGACCTCCCGGGCCCGGACGATGCCCCTGCTCCGGACCGCGTTGAGGCGTTCCTCGAGAAGCACGAGCTCATCCTGAAGCGGACTCAGCGCGGCCTGCAGCTGAAACTTCATCTTCGTCGCCGAAACCATCATCGCGCGCTTCGGATCGTCGAGCTGGCCGGCTGCCTCGAGCTTCTTCAAAAACACGAGGTTGGCCTCCAGCTTCGTCAGGTTTTCCTTGTGCTGAGCGATCTCGGCCTGGAGGTTCCGTCGACGCTCCAGCTGGTCGGGCGGAATGCCGACGACGACCTCGGTGCGCGTCCCCATCTCGCTCCCCAGGATCTGACAGGAGACCTCGGTTCCGGCCTCGATCCGGCCGCCCGCGATCTGGGCCTTGCCCCCTCCGGATACGATCACGGACCCCTGGACGGTAGCGTGGCTGTGAAGGAGGGCATTTTTGACGTAGAGGTTTCCGCAGAAGATGGACGCCTGGTCCGCAAAACCCAGCGCGACATCGCCACCGGCACGGACG
Source organism: uncultured Fretibacterium sp. (assembly GCF_938040765.1). Classification (GTDB taxonomy): domain Bacteria; phylum Synergistota; class Synergistia; order Synergistales; family Aminobacteriaceae; genus CAJPSE01. Next base: position 13,635 of record NZ_CALIAA010000223.1, on the reverse strand, counting down.
AGCCCCTTGGACATCCCGCGAACCCCGCCGTAGACGGTCACGCTGCCGCGGCTCTCCACATGGGCGCCCTCGACCATCTCCCCGATCTCGATGTCGCCCACGGAGATGACGTGAAACCCCTCCCGAACCGCCCCCTTGATCCTGACGGCCCCGGTGAAGTCGACGCTGCCGACGCCGAAGTCGACGTCTCCCTTGATCTCCAGCTCGGGGATCACGGTCAGCTTGCGGTCCCTCCACACCAACTGTCCGTCCGCGACCGCGACCAGGGAGAGCTCATTCCCCTCGGCCACGGCAAGGCCGCTGCCCGCAGGAAACGCAGCGTCCCTCACGGCGGCCGCCTTCACCACGGAGCCGATCACCGTCGTCCCGTTCTCCCCCGGGACGGCCGGATGCTTCACCGCAACCTCCTGTCCCACGACGACGTTGACGAGAGTGCTCCGCTTCCAGTGATCCACCCTTTCGTGCTCGTCTACCTCCGGGGGTTTGTCGGGGTCGACCCTGAGCTCGATCCTGGCGTTTTTGCCCTCGCGCGGCGGAGCCCCTTTCGCGACCACGGGGGAGTCGTCCAGGACCCTGTTCCGGATCAGGTCCGCAATCGCCTCGTCGTCGATGCCGAAGACGACCCCCTTCTGGGCCAGCGCATCCCTCACGTCCTGCTCGGTAGGCCATGGCTTGGTGAAAAAAGGGGCCTCGAGGGACGCCGTGACGGACATATTGTCCCTCGCGAGGCGGATCAGGATCTGAGCGTCCTTCTCCTGCAGAGGGTCCCGGGGAGCGATCCGGAACGGACTCCGGCTCTTGAGCCTGAGAAACTCCTCGAGGAGCTTCATGTCGTACTTCCGTACCCCGTTCTCCCTCAGACACGCCAGCGCCTCGGATTGGGAGATATCCTCCTTGAGGGCCGAGATCCAGACCCCCTGATCGTTCGCCTCCAGCTTCAGGACACCTTCGTACAAAGCCGCTCCCCCCTGACCTGCCCCGAGCCCCCCGCGCCCGAGAGCGAGGGATCATCCAAATAAGACAAAGGGCAATCTCCCGCCCCATCAAGTCAGCGCTTGCTTAAATCAGCGTTTCTCCGGGTTTCGTTCGCTCCGCCTCGAGGATCGCCCTCAGGGCGGAGAGCGCATGGCCGTGGATCTGGGAGACGCGCGACTCCGTGACCCCAAGGACGCGGCCTATCTCCTTCAGCGCGAGCCCCTCGTAATAATAGAGCGACAGGACCTGAGCCTCCCGCTCGGGGAGCCGGCGCAGCGCATCGACGACCTGCTCCAGCTCCTCCTCCCGCTCCAGCAGCTCGGCGGCCCCGTCCCTGCCGTCGGAGAGAATGCCCTCCAGGGAGACGTCCCCATCCTCCAAGGACAGGACCTCGTCGAGGGAGGCCATGTAGTTCCGGCTCGATAGCTCGAGGATCTCGTAATAGGTCCTCTCGTCGACCCCCATCTCCTGCATGACCCATTCGTCGCGCAGGGCGCCCCGGTCCCTGAGGACCTTTTCCACCGCCCGGTTCAGCCTCTGCAGCTTTTCCCGTCCGGTCCGGGAGACCCAGTCGCACTTGCGGAGCTCGTCCAGGACGGCGCCTCGGATTCGGGGCACCGCGAAGGTCCGGAAGGAGAAGCCCTTGGCGGGATCGAAACGATCGATCGCGTCCAGCAGCCCGAAGACCCCGAAGCTCCAGAGGTCCTCATAGTCCAGGCCCTGCGGCGGAGAGACCGTCATCCTTCCCACCACATACTTGATCAGCGGGAGATACCGCGTGACAAGCCGTTCCCGGCACGCGGCAGTAGGCGAGCCGACGTACTCCTCCCACAGCGCGGCGTCGGAGGTATCCACGCTCAAGGCATCTCCCTCCTGTCACACCCCCGGCGGAACGAATCCGATAAGGGGCCCATGAAAACGGCCGTTACCCATGAAGGGGGTTTAGATCTCGGATGTTCCCTTTCCCAGGGTCTTGATCGTCAGGATCCAGGTATCCGTGGAGAACTCCACGGTGCGTCCCTTGTTGCCCCCCGTATCCGAGGCGACCAGGGGAATGCCCATCCTGGAGAGCATGTCCGTCGTCTCCTTGACGTTCCGGGCCCCGACGGCAAGGAAATCCGTCTGCGCGCCGGGCAGGGCGAACATCTGGGCGCCGCCGGCGATCTTCGCCTTCATGCGGGACTTGGAGGCCCCCTTCTTGATCATCTCGTCCAGAAGGGCGGGCACCGCCGTATCCGCGAACTTTCCCACCTTCTCCAGCGACTTGGCCCCCCGGCTGTCGGGGAGCATGATATGCACCATCCCCGCGATCTTCGCCGTGGTATCGAAGATCACCAGCCCGATGCAGGAGCCCAATCCCAGGGTGATCAGCTTTGCAGGCGCGCTGGCAACCACCAGGTCGGCCATCCCCACGTGAAAGGAATTCGTTGCCATAGCTACAGCACCTGCAGCTTTCTCAGCAGAAGCTCCAGGGCATCGGGGTCCGGCAGCATGATGATGTTTCCGGACCCGGCGGCGCCGTCCGCCCCCTCGACGCGGAGCTCCGTGTTCACCACCAGGGCCATCTCGCCCATCTGCCCGAAGATCGAGGCCACGACGTCGAGAATCGAGGACAGCATGTCGTGCGCGACGCCCGGGACGGAGATCTGGTGTTCCGTCCCGATGAGGAGGTTGATCGCGTTGAGGAAGGAGCTCAGGATGATGTTGCCGACCTCCGTCAGGGCGCTGTCGCTGATCTCCTGCGGAAGGTCCGGCGGGACGGCGTCCCCGAACTGCTGCCTCAGCAGCAGGTCCACCATCATCCTGGCGTCCTCTTCCTTCTGGATGAAGATCAGGCTGCACCCAAAATCCCCGAGGGAACGGACGAAGACGGCGGCGATGAGCTCCGTCGGGTCCCCGTAATGCTCGGCCAGCTCGTAGATCGATACGAGCTCCGCCTTCGGGACGTCCATGTCGATCATGCGTCCCAGGAGCTTGGACAGCGCGGTCGCCGCGTTGCCCGTCCCGATGTTGCCGACCTCCCGAATGGCATCCAGCTGCAGATAATTGAATGAGCTCAGATCAAGCATGCGCTACCTACCCCTTGGTCGAGTAAAAGGACGCCACGTCCAGAATCAGCGCCACGTTGCCGTCGCCGAGGATCGTCCCGCCCGTGATCCCCTTGATCTTGGAGAGGAACCGCCCCAAGGACTTGATGACGATCTCCTGCTGACCGATCAGCTCGTTCACGATAAAGCCGATCTTGCTCTTGCCGATCTTGACCACGACGACGGGATACTCGTCGCGCTCCGTGTCGTCCATCTCGGTCTCCAGGACTTTCCCCAGGTCGCTGAGCGACAGGACCTCGCCCCTCAGAAGCGTGGCGGGGGCCCCGTGCACCGTCTTGATGTTCTCCTTCTTGACGAGGATGGTCTCCTCCACGTTCTCCAGCGAGATGGCGTAGGTCTCGTTCCCCACCTTGATGAGCAGCGAGAGCACGATGGCGAGCGTCAGGGGCAGGCGGACGTAGACCCGCGTCCCCTGACCCAGCTTGGAGACGAGGTCCAGCTGCCCTCCCAGGGCCTCGACCTTCGACTTTACGGCGTCCATCCCAACCCCGCGCCCCGAGATGTCGGTCACGGCCTTCGCCATGCTGAACCCCGGGATCAGGACCAGCTGCACAGCCTCCTCGTCGGTCATCGCGGCGGCTTCCTCCTCCGTGATGAACCCCCGCTCCACCGCCTTCTGTTTGACCTTCTCGGCGTTGATGCCCGCACCGTCGTCAGACACCTCGATAATGACGCCGCTGCCCTCCTGATAGGCCGAGATCTTCAGGATTCCCTTCTCGGGCTTGCCGACGGCGCGCCGGTCCTCGCGCCGCTCGATGCCGTGGTCCAGGGAGTTGCGGATCAGGTGCACCATGGGGTCGCCGATCTCGTCGATCACGGTGCGGTCCAGCTCCGTATCCTGCCCCTCCAAGACCAGCTCGATGTCCTTGCCGAGCGTCTTCGACAGGTCGCGGATCAGACGCGGGAAGCGGTCGAAGGTGAAGGAGACCGGGACCATGCGCAGCTTGGTCACCAGCTCCTGGATGTCGCCCGAGATGCGCCCCAGCTGAGAAAGGGGCTCGTCGAACTCTCGAAGGCGGGCCTCCTGGACCAGGCGCTCGATCCGGGCGCGCCCGATCACCAGCTCGCCGACCAGGTTCATGAGCTTGTCCAGGCGTCCGATATCCACGCGCACCGTCTGGCTCGCCTTCTTGACGCCGTCCGCCTTGGCTGCAGCGGGAGCGGCAGGTTTCGCCGCAGCCGCCGGCGCGGCAGGCGCCGCGGGCTTCTCGGGCTCAGCCTTTGCGGGGGCCGCGCCTTCGGCCGAAGCGGCGGGGGCGGGGGCAGCCGGGGCCGACGCGGCAGGCGCCGCAGGCTGAGCGGGGGCGGCCTTCATCTCGCTCAACTCCACGGATGCGACGTCGCTGATCTTGAGCGCCGCCTGGCGGATATCCTCCGGGGGCAGGGAGGAACCGACATAGACCGAGAACTCCATGTCGAACTCCTCGTTCTCCAGAGCCTCGACCGGCGGCTCGGTCTTGATGATGTCCCCCATCTCCTCGAGGCGGTTGACCACCATATAGGAGCGCGCCGCCTTGAGCAGGCAGGTCTCGCTCAGGGTGACGCGGAGCTTGTACACGTTCATCCCCAGGCCCTCCGCCTCGGCCACCCACTCCGATTCCTGCTGGGAGAGTCCGTCGACCGGCTTCGCCTCCGGGGCGGGAGCCGCGGTCGCCGGAGCCGCAGGGACTGCGGGGGCCGGCGCTGCCGGTGCGGGCCCTTGGTTGCGCAGGGCCGCGACCAGGCCGGACACATCGAGGTGGGCGTCGCTCCCGCCGCCGCGGATCGAGTCCACCATGCCCTGTATCGAGTCTAGGGCGGTAAACAACAGGTTCATATCCGAATCGCCAAGGTGGCGGACTCCCTTACGCGCCTCGTCCAGGCGATCCTCCATCGCGTGGGTCAGCCCCGCCATCTTCTCGAACCCCATTGTCGCCGACATACCCTTCAGCGTGTGGGCGGCCCTGAAGATCTCGTTGATCACGTCCATGTTGACCGTGTCCTTCTCCAGCGCCAGAAGCAGGTCGTCCAGCCTCTGAAGATTGTCGTCCGCCTCGTCGAGAAAGGCCCCCAGGTATTGGCTCATGTCCATATCAGTCATGACTTACCATCCCCAAACTCGTGATTTCCGATCCCGGATAATGTATTTTCAAAGAATCCTCCGCCGGCGTCGACAGGCCCTCGGAAGCGCCGAAGAAATCAGCGCTTCCCCTTATCCGCCGACATTCCTGACCAAAGCGCCGGGGATCTCCGGCAGGGGCAGCAGCTCGTCCACCGCCCCCAGCTCCACTGCGGCCCTCGGCATGCCGTAGACCACGCAGGTCTCCCGGGACTCCGCAATGATATAGGCTCCCCTCTCGTGCAGGGCCAGGGCCCCATCCGCGCCGTCCCGCCCCATCCCCGTCAGGATGACGCCCAGGACGTTTCCGCCAAACTCGTCCAGGACGCTCGAAAACATTATATTCGCAGAGGGCTTGACAGACAACACCGGAGGGGCGTCCGAGAGCTCGCAGAACGTCCCGCCCCCCCTGCGCCGGACCAGCAGGTGGCTTCCGCCCGGGGCGATCGCGACGAGCCCCGGCCGAAGCTCCAGCCTGTCGGCCCCCTCGACGACCGTCAGCCCGCACGCGGCGTCCAGGCGTTTGGCGAACAGCTCCGTGAAGCCCTTGGGCATATGCTGCGTCACCACGATGGGGAGCGGGAAGCCGGCCGGGAGCCCGGACAGGAGCTGGTGCAGGGCCACGGGCCCTCCCGTGGAGGCGGCGACCGCCACGATCTCATACCGCCCCCTCGGGCCCGAAGACGCCGAGGGGCGGCGCGCGGGAACAGGTTCCGGACGCGGTTCCGCCGCACGCTCCCCGCGGAGGGACCGGACGCGCGCCATACTGGCCGTGATCACCTTGGAGATCAGCTCGGCCCCGACGACCCGGATGTTCAGGGACGTGGCGCCCGAGGGCTTGCCCACGAAGTCGACGCAGCCCAGCGACAGGGCCTTCATCGTCACCTCGGCCCCCCTCTGCGTCAGGCTGCTGACCATGACGACCGGCATGGGACGGACCCTCATGATCTCCTCGAGGGCGGTGAGCCCGTCCTTTCGGGGCATCTCCACGTCCATCGTGACGACGTCGGGGGACAGGGCCGCGATCTTCTCCAGCCCGTCCTGTCCGTCCCGGGCCGTGCCGACGACCTCGATGCGGGGGTCGGAGGACAGGATATCCCCCAGCATTTTCCGCATCAGGGCGGAATCGTCGACGATCAGCACCCTGATCTTCTTCATCTCTGCCATGGCCCGTCACACGCCCCTGGAGCTCAGTTCCTGCTGACGGATAAAAGCGCCCATCAGCTTCTCCGTGAAGGCGGGAAGCCCCTCGTAGGCCATCCCCGCCTCGGCGTCCCCATCCTCATCGACGCTGAACACATCGATCAGGCGGCAGACCAGAAAGAACTCGGAGTCCGCTATGGCCGCCTGCAGAAGGTAACGTCCCCGCTCCCTGAGGTACGGGGCCTCCGTCCTCCGAACCGCAACCCCGACGCCCCCGAGGCTGATGTCCTGCAGCATGATGGGGAACCAGCGGCGCTCCGGCAGAGGGGGCCTCGGCGCCCCATCCTTCTCCTCCGCGCTCTCCCCCCCCGGATCGACCTCCAACAAGAAGGCCTGAGCCCTGATCATGCAGGACACCCTGACGAACATGCGCCTCTGAGTCCTCTCGAGCGGGCCCTTCAGGGCCAGCCACAGAAGGGGAATCCGGGCGTTGATGACGTGACGGACGATCTGCCCCTCGCCCTGATAGAAGTAGCCGCTCGCCTCGATCCGCAGCGTGAGCTCCAGGTTCCGGGACATCGGCAGAAGCGCCCCCTTGAACATGGGGTGCGCGACGCCGAGCAGGGGAAGTCCGTCCCCCGACGAGGACAGATCCTCGAGACGGGAGGCGTAGTTTCCCTTGTAAAGGCCGTCCGCGATGCCCAGCTCCATCCTGGAGCCGATCAATTCCTGAAGAAGGTCCTGCATCTTTATCTGGTCTGCCGACATGATCATTTCTCCATAAAAAAGCCTCGGGACAGGCGCAGGAAGAAGGCCTTCAATCCCCTGGGCGGATACGAGAACCCCCTGCGGACCCCCCAGCGCGCCAAAAGGTCGTCCGCAAGCCTGCGAACGCAGAGCCCCGCGGGGGCCGACGGAAAAAGCCGGTAAAACGGCCTTCTGAGGCGCACCGCCCGACCCACGGCATCGTCCCTCAGCACGTGCCCCAGATAGACCGGCGAGCGCCCCAGAAACTGATGGGACGCCGTCAGGATGCGCCCGGCCACCTCCCGCGCCTCGCCGCCGCTGCCCGCCATGTTGACGACGAGCAGGAGCTCCTTCCCCTCGGGGGAGGCCCCCTCCAGGGACTTGAGGACGCCATAGGCGTCCCGGACCGACGTGGGCTCGGGCGTCGTGACCAGAATCGTCGTATCCGCCGCCAGGGCGAAGGCCAGGACTCCTTTATGGATCCCCGCCCCCGTGTCCAGAATCACGATGTCGGCCCTGTCCTCCAACAGCCCCAGGGAGTCGATGACCCCGGAGAGCTCCGTATCGTCCAGGTCCGCCAGGTCCTTCAGCCCGGATCCCCCCGGCAGGATCTCCACATTCTCCTCCAGGGACACGACGACCTCGTCGAGACGCCTGCTGCCGTCGACGACATGGGACAGGTTGAACCGGCCGCCGATTCCACAGAGAAGGTCGATGTTCGCCATCCCCAGGTCCGCGTCCAGCAGGACGACCCTGTTTCCGCTGTCGGCCAGGGCGCAGGTCAGGGCGAGCGCCAGATTGCTCTTGCCCACGCCCCCCTTGCCGCTGAGGACCGCGACCGTCCTGGGCCCGTTCCCGCAGTGCCGACGAACCTCCTGACGCCGGGCCTCGACCAGGCGCCGAAGGTCTCCGGCCTGATCCGACGGGGCAGGGTTCATGCCATCCGCCGCTCGCGGTCCGACGACATCAAAAGGTCCGCGATCCGCTTGCCCGACGCCGTCTCGATATCGTTCGGGACGTTCTGCCCGGCCGTGAGGAAGGAGACGGGGCGCCCCAGTGTCTGCTGCACGCTGAACACGGCCCCGCAGCTGACCGTCTCGTCCAGCTTGGTGAAGATCAGATGGGAGACCGGGATATCCGGGATATGCTCCACGACGTCCATCATGTCCCCGTACTTCATGTTGGCCGCAAGGACGAGGTGCACCGCGTCGGGCGCGAAGGCATCGTAGAGCGTCTTGAAGGCCTCCAGGCTCCTGCGGTCTCTCTGAGCCCGTCCCGCCGTATCCAGCAGGACGAGGTCCGCCTCCGGGTGCCCGTCCAGCACCGAGGGAAAGCTGTCCGCGCCAAAGACGACCTCCAGGGGCACCCCCAGTATCTTAGCATAGGTGCGCAGCTGGTCGACCGCGGCGATGCGGTAGGTATCGCTGGTGAGGAGCAGGACGTTCCGATGCTCCAGAAGCGCCTGAACCGCGGCCAGCTTGGCGATCGTCGTCGTCTTTCCGACGCCCGTGGGCCCCAGGAACATCACCTTGCGGCCCCCCGCAGCGTCCCCCTCCCCGTCCCCCGAGCACGGGATCCTCGACGCCAGCCATTCGACGAAGGGAAGGGACCGGTCCGAGGACCCGTAATCCGCCAGCAGCTTCTTTATGATGCCCTCGTCGACCTCGGCGGCCCTCAGCCGTTTCCCGACGTCCTGCCCGTCCCCGGTGCCCGGACTTCCCGCCAGGCCGGGCACCGGCAGCCCCGCATGAAAGGCCGTATCGGCCCTCGCGGGCTGGGGCTCGGGGCCCTGTGCTTTGGGGATCCCAAGGCGCTCCATCAGAGAGTCCAGGCGCTGCGACAACGCGCCGACCTCATCCTTCAGCATCCGGGCCTCGGAGACGGGAAGCGCCCCCTCCGGCCTGACGAGCCGAGCGCTGCTCAGCCCCTCGGAGGAAAGCTGAACGCTGTCCCCGTCCGCAGAGGAAGCGACCCCTCCCCCGGCCGCGGCATAGGCCGCCCTGGCGGACCCGGCCTGGGAGGGAGAGGGGGACGGGGTCCCGGAGGAGCGCTCCTTGAACTCCATGAGCTTCTGGAAGGCGATGAGGCTTTCCCGGCGCGTGAGCTCGTCGTCCCGGGACTCCCTGGCGCGGGGCTCTTTTTTGGGCTCCTCCTCCAGGATGCCGGCCGTCACCATCAGGACCGAACGCTGGAAAAAGCCCAGGATCCCACCGACGCGCACCGCCCGCGTGGAGAGGATCACCGCATCCTTGCCCAGCCGCTCGGCCGCCAGCCTCAGAGCATCCGCGTCGTCCCTGGCCTCGAAGGATATCTGATTGACAACCCTCATCTATTCCACCATTCCCACCGTTTTGATTTGTATTCCGTGAGCGATCTCGTTGTACGATACCACAAAAACGTTCGCCACGGAGCCCTCGATCAGACGCCGGACGATCAGCCTCACGTTGGGGTGCACCAGCAGCACGGGGGTATGGCCCTTCGCCAGCATGTCGTCCACGGCCCGCGAGATCGCGGCGATCATCTTCTGCACCTCGCGCGGGTCCATGTTCAGCTGCCAGCCCCGGGCCAGGTCTCCATCCATGCTCGCCATGATCTTCTGCTCCCAGTTCGGCGAGAGGGTCGCCGCCGTGATCACGCCGTCCTCCCCCTGAATCTTGAGGGAGATCAGTCGGGACAGGGACTCGCGCGCCCGCTCCGTCAGGAAGTCCACGCTCCGGGACAGCTTGCCGTAATCCGCCAGGGCCTCGAAGATCGTCACGAGGTCGCGGATCGGGATCTGCTCCCGGATGAGGTTCTGCAGCACCTTCTGGATCTCGCCGAGCGACAGGGAGGCCAGGAGCTCCTCCACGACGGCCGGGGCGGTCTCCTTGACCATATCCGTGAGCTTCTGGACCTCCTGGCGGGTCAGGAGGTCCGCCCCATTCCGCCTGATGACCTCCGACAGATGGGTCGCCAGCACGGACGGCGCGTCCACGACCGTATAGCCCATGGCCTCGGCCTTGTCCCTGAGGTCCGGGGATATCCAGAGCGCCGGCAGCCCGAAGGCGGGCTCCTTCGTCGGGATCCCGATCAGGTCCTCCTCCACCCCGCCCGTGTTCATCGCCAGGTAGTGGTCCGGCAGCAGCTCGCCCCGCCCGGCCTCGGCCCCCTTGACCCTGAGGACGTACTCCGTCGGCTTGATCTGGATGTTGTCGCGGATGCGGATGGGGGGGACGACGACGCCCAGCTCCACGGCCATCTGCTTCCGTATGGTCCCGATGCGCTCCAGCATGTCGCCGCCCTGGGCCGGGTCCACCAGCGGGATGATCGCGTACCCGATCTCGGCCTCCATGGGGTCGACGGTCAGAAGGCGCATGGCGTCCTCCGGCGAGGCCGGCGCGGGGCGGCTCTCGCCCTCCGCCTGCGGCGCTCCGGGCGCACCGCCCCCGGGCACCGGCGTCCCACCGGCCTGCGGCGCTCCGCCCTCGATCTCCTGCGCCGTCCCCTCCCGCGCCACCATGTAGCCCATGCCCCCCATCAGGGCGGCCAGGATGACGAACGGGACCGTCGGCAGCCCCGGGATCATTCCCAGGGCAAGGAGGAGGCCGGACCCGATGTAGAGGGGGCGGGGGTACCTCGTGAAGGCGACCACGATATCCTGCCCCAGGTCGGAGGCCGCGGCCGCGCGCGTCACGATGACGCCCGTGGCCGTGGAGAAGAGCAGGGCCGGGATCTGGGAGACCAGGCCGTCGCCGACGGTCATCAGGCTGTAGAGCGCGGCGGCCTTCCCAGCGGGCATCCCCCTCTGGAAGACGCCGATCGAGAGGCCGCCCACGATGTTGATCATCGTGATGATGAGGCCGGCGACGGCGTCCCCCTTGACGAACTTCGAGGCTCCGTCCATCGCCCCGTAGAAGTCGGCCTCCCTCTGGATGTCCCTGCGCCGGGCCCGGGCCTCCTGGTCGTCGATGAGCCCGGAGTTCAGGTCGGCATCGATCGCCATCTGCTTGCCCGGCATGGCGTCCAGGGTGAAGCGCGCCGCCACCTCCGCGACGCGCTCCGCACCCTTCGTAATGACCAGAAGCTGGATGATGACCAGGATCAGGAAAATCACGACTCCGACGATGTAGTTGCCGCCGACGACGAAGTTGCCGAACGCCATGATGATCTCGCCGGCGTAGCCGTTCAAGAGGATGAGGCGGGTCGTCGAGACGTTCAGGGCGATGCGGAACAGCGTCACGATCAGGAGCAGGGTCGGGAACACCGACAGGTCGAGCGCCCGCTTGACGTAGAAGGTCACCAGAAGGACGACGACCCCCAGGGTGATGTTGGCGGCGAGCAGGACGTCGATCAGGCCCGTGGGGAGGGGAATCACCATCATGACGACGACGAGGACCATCAGAAGTGCCACGCCGACGTCCGAGTAGTGCAGAATCTTTTTCAGCATGGACTTCTCGAGCCCCGCAGTCTCAGCCAAGCTGGTCCCTCCCGAGCGAAATCCCGGCGGCCCCCGGAGGCCGACGCCGTGCGGCGCGGTCCCGCCCCGCAAACTCCGTGGGACCCGCCCGTCTATCCTCTTCATTGTACACGAAAAGAGGCAAAAAAGCCGTCCCACGAGGGGGACGGCTTTCGCAAGACAGAAATTGAAACAGCGTTTTCCCGATGAGGACGGACGGTCAGGAACGACGCCTCCGCGCGAGGGGCAGAAGCAGCGGGACCAGCAGGAACATCGCCCCCAGCCCCGGGCCGATGCCGCACCCGCTCTGCACGTCTTCGATCCCGGGCCTCTCCGTCCCCTCCTTCCATATCGCACTGGTCGACTGGATCTCCGTCCTGCCGATGACGTCCAGGTCGATCGTTCCGTAGATGTCCACCTTCCCGGACGTGACGGAGGTGAGCATCACCTTGTAGGTCAACCCCTCCTTCGTCTTCACCGGCGGCAGGTAGAACGGATTGCTCAGCGTCGGCCGCAGTTCCGGAAGGGGAACGGGAACGCGCAGGGTCTCGCTGTAGCGCTCCGTCCACGCCTTGATGTTCATCCGGGAGGCGTCGAGACGAAGCCACAGGTCGTAGCCCGTGATGCAGCGCTTCCCCTCGTGGATCGCCGTGTGGATGTCCAGGGTGCCCTCGAGGGCCAGCTGAACGCGCACCTTCTTTTCCCCGTACCCCTCGCCCTGGATCAGCCAGCGGCCGGCGATGTCGTAGGACACCGGCTCCGCCGCCGCCGGAAGGACGGCGCAACAGACCGACAACAGCACCGCCAGAAGGAACATCCCATAACGCTTGTTCTTCAACATCTCAAAAACCTCCGTTTCAAACGGCCGGGCCCCGCGAGTTCACCCTCGGAGGGGAAACACCGCGGACGCTGAAGGCCGTCAGTTCTCCAGCACGACCTCCGTCTCGAAGACGGGAGTATGGTCGATCGTGCTGCGTACCGTGCAATCGGCCTCGCTCTCCTCCACGACGGCCCGCACCTGCTCCAGGGACGCGTCGGTCCTCATGAAGACCTTCGTCCTTACGATATCGAGGGCGGAGCGGCCGGTGTCCGGGGAACGCACCCCTTCGATCTCGATCCGCAGCCCCTCGTAGGCCAGCCCCTTCTCCTCCATCGTCGCCCGGATGGTCATCCCCAGGCATCCCGCGATCCCCGACAGAAGCAGGTCCACGGGGCAGAACCCGACCACGGGCACGGAATCGGACTTCATCGTCCGGCTCATCAGCAGCCTGTGCCGCCCCACCGTGTACTCGAAGGAGTAGGCGTCGCGCTCCTCCGCCCTCAGCTTAAACGTCTTTCCCGCACCGGCCATGATGTCCTCCCATTCCTCTCCTCGAGGGGACGCCCGCGCACCCCGCCGTTCGACCTCCGCCGAAAGGGGGTCGCCGCGTCCGCCCCTGTATGCCCACGAATCGAAAAACCGGGCTCCATTATAACAAAACGCCGCCGCAGGAGATGGGAGGAGCCGCCCCGGGGCGGCTCCTCCCATGAAACCTCTCTCGTTTTTTCTCCTCGAGCCCTTCTCCGGGGCTTCCCGAGCCCTACCAGGCGCAGACGATGGCCCCCTTGTACTTCTCGTCCACGAACGCCTTCACCGCATCGCTGTTGTAGCACTCGACCAGGGTCTTGAACTCCGGCCGGCCCTCCTCGCCCTCCCGCACCACGATGACGTTGACGTAGGGGGACTTGCTGCTCTCGATGAAGAGCGCGTCCTTCGCGGGGATCAGCCCCGACTCCACGGCGTAGTTCGTGGTGATGACCGAGAGGTCGGAGTCCTGGATGGCCCGCACCATCTGGGAGGCCTCCAGCTCGACGAACTTCAGGCCGTGCGGGTTCTCCGTGACGTCCAGCACCGTCGGCAGGAGTTTGGCGTCGGGATTGACCTTGAGCAGCCCACGGTCCTGCAGCAGGAGCAGCGCGCGCCCCCCGTTGCTGGGATCGTTGGGGATCGCGACCGTCATCCCGTCCTTCAGCTCGTCCACGCTCTTGAGCGTTTTCGAGTACGCGCCCATCGGCATCAGGACCGTGCTGCCGATCGAGACCATCTTGTACCCGCGGTCCTTCATCATCGCCTCCAGATACGGCAGGGG